>CACZRU010000205.1 GCA_902783605.1 uncultured Lachnospiraceae bacterium | reverse complement strand
TAAAAACTCAGTGTGACAGACATTTTAAATCGCTTGATATTCTCGATACACTGTTGTAAAATGTCTACTTGTTATTGTCATGAGCAGTTAAATCATTATTAATTAACAATGATAAATATTTGGTGCCTGGAAAAAATAAAGATAAAATATATAGATATTATTTTAAGAATAAAGGACTGATATAATTAATGAACTATATTTTGAACTATAATAACTATAATAACCATAATAATAGAAAGAAAAAACTTATAAGAAAAGCGTTTATTATAATTCTTTCTGCGTTGATGCTTATCTCTCTTGTAGGCTGTGGAAAGAAGAAGGAAGAAGATGAGGAAGAGTATGTTCGAGCTTCAGTTATTGGTGATATAGATGAGGATACACTAAAACTCAGCCCCAATGGTACGCTTCTTGAGATTTCCTGTGAGGACTTTAGTAATTCTGATATAGATGTATCTGGACTTGAAGCATATATTAATTCTGAAATTGATAGTTATAATGAAAAGGCTGGAGTCAGCAAGATATCTCTTGTAGAATATCAGGAACAGGATGGAGTTGTTAAAACTGCAATTCAGTTTAGTGATATAGCTACCTATAATTCATTTAACATGATGAAGCTTGACATTAATCTTTTTGATGCTAAGGTAGCTGAGGATGTAATCAAGAAGGATATGGCAACAGAAACCGATGCTACTCAAATCGTTATGACAGCATCTCCAACAGAAATTAATGTGGAAGAGCTGGCAGAGGCAGGATATGACCTTTCTGAGATAGAAGCTATGGAAAATGGTACTTATGACGATGAGACTGCTTCTGAAACAGATGCTGATGCAACATTTACAGATGCTGTATCACTAGATGAGATAAAGGTTAAGGATGTTTCTGGAGCAAGCTATATGATGCTTATTACAGATGAAGCATCAGTTTATACAATTAATGGTGGAAATATTCTTTATTATAGTAAACATGCTGAACAGATCAATTCATCAACTGTAAGAACAGATGGAACTGGAAAGACTGTTATTATTTATAATTTTAATTATTAATGATTATATAAATCAGGAGGAAACATATGGAAAAGACAGCTAAAACAATGGAAAAGATAATCTCTCTTGCTAAGACAAGAGGTTTTGTATATCCGGGATCTGAAATCTATGGAGGTCTCGCAAATACATGGGATTACGGAAATCTCGGTGTTGAGCTTAAGAACAATGTTAAGAAAGCTTGGTGGAAGAAGTTCATTCAGGAGAATCCATACAATGTCGGAGTTGATTGTGCTATCCTTATGAATCCTCAGACATGGATTGCTTCAGGTCACCTGGGAAGCTTTTCGGATCCACTTATGGATTGTAAAGAGTGTCATGAAAGATTCAGAGCTGATCAGGTTATTGAGAACTTTGCTTCTGAAAATGGAATTGAGCTTACTTCATCTGTTGATGGTTGGTCAAATGAAGAGATGGAGAAATTCATCGAGGAGCATAATATCCCATGTCCATCATGCGGAAAACATAACTTTACAAGCATCAGACAGTTCAACCTTATGTTTAAGACATTCCAGGGTGTAACTGAGGATGCTAAGAATACAGTTTACCTTAGACCTGAAACAGCTCAGGGTATCTTTGTAAACTTCAAGAATGTTCAGAGAACATCTCGTAAGAAGGTGCCTTTCGGAATCGGACAGATCGGAAAGTCTTTCAGAAACGAGATCACTCCTGGTAACTTCACTTTCAGAACCAGAGAGTTCGAGCAGATGGAGCTTGAGTTCTTCTGTAAGCCGGGTACTCAGACAGAGTGGTTCAATTACTGGAGAAGCTTCTGTTATGAGTGGCTTAAGAGCCTTGGTATCAAGGAAGAGAATCTTCGTCTCAGAGATCATGATCCTGAAGAGCTTTCATTCTATTCAGATCATACAACCGGTATCGAATATGCATTCCCATTCACAGACTGGGGCGAGCTCTGGGGTATCGCATCAAGAACAGATTACGATCTTACACAGCATCAGAATACTTCAGGTGAACCTATGGATTATTTCGATGATGAGACTCACGAGAAATATATCCCATACGTTGTTGAGCCATCACTTGGTGCAGACAGAGTAACTCTTGCATTCCTTTGCGAAGCTTATGATGAGGAAGTCCTCGATGCAGAGAAGAATGACGTCAGAACAGTTCTTCATTTCCATCCGGCAATCGCACCTGTTAAGGTTGGTGTGCTTCCGCTTTCAAAGAAGCTCGGCGAGGGTGCTGAGAAGGTATTTAACGAGCTCAGCAAATACTGGAACTGCGAGTATGATGACAGAGGAGCCATCGGTAAGAGATACAGAAGACAGGATGAGATCGGTACTCCTTTCTGCGTAACATATGATTTTGATTCTGAGGAAGACGGTACTGTAACCGTAAGAGACAGAGATACAATGGAGCAGGAGAGAGTTAAGATAGAAGATCTTCGCGAGTATTTCGAGAAGAAGATGGAGTTCTAAAGTATTCTTCGAATAAACTTTTGTTATAAATACAGTGTATTTTCATAAATTTATCAATACATAGAATTATTTTTGAAATTATTGTGATTTTTCAAATATAATTGTTTCAAAATAGTTAAATTTATGTTATAATTTACGTTACGGAAACGACAGACAGAACATCCTTCACTGAGCCGGCGGTTTCAGTGTGAGCCCTGTTAGCTCATGTTGTTATGACAGCAGTTCGATAAGGTGGCGGATAGTATCTTTCTCTCGTTGGTTTATAAAAACATATTTTATTTAGGAGGTAGTAAACAAAATGGCAAGAAAATGGGTCTACATGTTCAGCGAAGGCGATATGAGCATGCGTAATCTTCTTGGCGGTAAGGGCGCAAACCTTGCAGAAATGACAAGCATCGGCCTTCCTGTTCCACGGGGCTTCACAATCACAACAGAGGCTTGTACTCAGTATTATGAGGATGGACGTAAGATCAATGATGAGATAATGTCACAGGCTATGGAAGGTGTGGCTAAGATGGAGGAGATCAACGGTAAGAAGTTTGGTGATCTTACAAATCCTCTTCTTGTTTCTGTTCGTTCAGGTGCAAGAGCATCAATGCCTGGTATGATGGATACAATCCTTAACCTTGGACTTAATGACGAAGTTGTTGCAGCTATGATAGCTGGTAACCCAGATCCTAAGTTCGAGCGTTTCGTATATGACTCATATAGACGTTTCATTCAGATGTTCTCTGACGTTGTTATGGAAGTTGGTAAGAAG
>CACZRU010000204.1 GCA_902783605.1 uncultured Lachnospiraceae bacterium | reverse complement strand
TTTTTTATCTGTTTTTTTATCTATTTTTTTATCTGCTTTTCTATCTATTTTTCTTTTGATGGATTATTTACTGACTCAAACAATTTATTGATTCAAATAATTATATTGATTCAAATAATTATATTGATTCAAATAACTTATTGATTTAAATAACTTATTGATTTAAATAATCTCTCCAGTTTGTATAATGCACCTCGCCTTTCTTAGTGGAGTATAAAATACAGTCTGCCACTTTCTTACCAGTAAGTTTCTCAAGCGTTAACGCATACAAGTACATCTGTGCTGAATATTTATCTAAAAGTTCTTTCTTACTCTTAATATTATCTGTCTTGTAATCAACAAGAATAATATCTCCATCCTCAACAAAATATGCATCAATAATACCTTGTATTATAACATAGTCATCATTATACTGAACATCTATATTTATTTTTTGATCAAGTACCTGATCATCTGTTTGTATATCTGTTTGGGTACCATTTATATTAAATCCAGGTAATTCATCATACCCTATTCCAGCCATAAACTGCTGCTCACGATGCAGAGTACTATTATTAAATGCTCTCTTCATTCTCTGGAAAAGAGATTTATCTTCATCATTATAAAAATCAGCCAATTTGTTTATATCCAAAAGCTCTCTGTCCTCATCATCAAAATACCTCATTGCAAGAACCCTATTCATCTCATCGATGAGACTCTCCTTGGAAGCAACTTTGTTATAATCGATTTTTTCGAAAATAAGATGTGTCGCAGTACCTCTCTTTGCAGCCTTACGCTTTGCTTCTTCAAGCTTTGGAGATGTAAATCTTTTTTTCTTATTTTTCGTTTGCTTGTTATTTTGATTATTTATTTGTTTATTTGCGTCATTCATATTTATCGTATTTCCGAAATCAGCAACTAAGCTCTCGATACCTTCAGCCTCAACAAACATACTCTCCTCATCAGCTACACCCCCTTCACCTTCAAAGATCAAACTATCATGAATCTTCATCTCAGCATGCTTAATCTCAGATACTGACATTTTAGATTTGCAGCTTGTAGAGAAAGCATATGGATATTCATAATTATAAGGATTTTCGATTTTTTTATTCTGGTTTTCTTTATTCTGATTTTCTTTAATTCTAGACTGAATATCATCGACCAGCTTTTTTTCTAGATTCAGCAAGCTATTTGTATAATCAAGGTTTTTCTTCACAAATACCTTGTGGAAACCTTCTTTTAATTCTTCACCATCAAGTTCTTCAACTGTAATTGGCAAGTCAGGCTCAATTCCAGCATTTTCAGCATCAATAACCAGTTCATCATTCTTTAGAGCATAATTAATGAAGTCCATATAGCTGTTACAATCATCCAGCCTTCTTGTATTTTTACTACTTTCCTTGCCTACCATAATAAGCTTTTCTTTAGCCCTGGTCATAGCCACATAAAGAAGTCTAGCTTCTTCAGTTTTTATATTATGATGCGAAAGTATCTTAACTATCTTTCTCTTACAACTCTCCTTAATCACTTTATGAGCACGATTATTATTAGTCAATAATCTAAACATATCCATCACAATATAATAATTCTTATCAACCAGCGCTCCACCTTCTTTTTCTTTTTTACTAATTAATTCCTTTTCCAACTGTGCTACAAAAACAATCGGATATTCCAACCCCTTAGTTTTATGTATTGTGGTAATATTCACATAATTACCATTATTGGGACCGCCATCTTCATCCAATTCCTTATCCATGTCAATACACTTATCAATGTAATTAAGGAAATCAAAAAGTGACACACAACCACTCTTCTCAAACTCTCGAGCATAGTATCCAAGTTTATTGATATTCTCAACTCTAGCCATCCCATCAGGCATAGCAGCAACAAAGCTGATATAATCAGTATCTTTAAGTATAATATCTATAAGCTCTGAAATACCAATAAACGGTCTTAACTTGGACCATTTTGATATCATAGAATTAACTGAATTTATCTTTTCAACTATATTTTTTATTTCTTTTTTATAAGAGTCATAAGAATCTTTATTAGACTCTTTATTAGACTCTTTATTAGATTCTTTATTTTTATCCGAATTTTCCGAATCATCTATATTATTATATTGTTCAGCAAATATCCTGCATCTGTCCGGGAGACTAATATACGGATTTTTCAGAAGTCCATTTATTCTTACAAGTTCTGATTCATTCATCCCACCAATATGTGACAACAAAACCGACGCATATGGAATATCCTGCTGAATATTATCAATAACTCTAAGAATAGACATAAGTGTCTTTATCTCGACAGCTTCAAAGTATCCTTTATTTTTTGTTGCATGAACCGGAATACCCATCTGATTAAAAATTTCAATCATCCTTGGAGCATTTGGCATACCTCTCATTATTATCTCTATATCGCCGTAATTCACTCTACGATATCTTGTATTTGTTTCATCTTCAGGTTTATCCTTATTGAAGCTCTCATTTAAAATATAAAATGGAGCAATTCCATTTTCTGCATCACCATTTATCAGTGTATTGATTTTCTGACCAATTGAAACAGCTACCAATTCACTCTTATCTAATTGATCATCACCATTAGTAACATTAGTGATTTTTATCAGTTCTGTTTTCCCACCAACATTCAAAGAAGAATCAGGATAATGATTTTTATAATCCTTTTCATCAGGTTTATGAAGTGCAACTTCGTCAGTATAATCTATCCCGCCAAAGCCTTTTATCATCACATTTCTAAATACAAAATTGCATCCTTCAAGCACCTCAGCTCTCGAACGATAATTCATATTCAGAGTCTTGAGTTCTCCACCATCCTTCTTTTCATATTTATCGCTTTTATTTACAAATATCTCCGGTCTTGCATCTCTAAACGCGTAGATACTCTGCTTTACATCACCAACCATAAATATATTCTTAGGATTACCGTCTTTATCTCTTCTAGCTATCGCATTGAGAAGATTTTCCTGTATATCACTGCTGTCCTGATATTCATCCACATATATATACTTATATTCCTGAGATTTCGCCACTCCTATTTTTGTTGGCTGATGTTTTTCCTTATCGAACAGGATACTATATGCCATATGAGCCACATCGTTAAACTCATATTTTTTCATCCTGTCCTTTTCTTTCATGATTTCATCCTTAAATTGAATAGTAATATTAATCAGACAATCATTAACTTTATTTTGATAAACAGCTTCCTTTTTTAACTCATCTGGATCAGGAATTTTCTTTAATAGATCGATAAATTCAGTATGATACTTTTTAAAGCTATCAAGATCCTCAGCAGGAAAATAGTCTATCACTTCATCTGCTTTTACTAAATTTCTCTTTGAAAGAGTAAAACTCCCAAAGTCCTTTCCTGCCTCAAACTTCCCCTCATATGTGCTATTATTTCTTGAAGCCTTAACCACACTAAGATCATTCTCAAATATGCCAAGAAGAGAATTAAAAATATAATTTTCCTTTTCATCAGAGCTGACTAACTGATTTGCGTAATCTGTTTTAATTTTATTAATCAAATTATTTATTATGACAATATAATCATCAGCAAGTCCATTTAGATACTCCACATAATCCTTCATCCAATTGGTGTTAAATATATTGCTTCCAGAAGCATCTACTCTCTCCCTCGCATTTTCTAACCAGCCGTCAGGATCCGCGTATCCACTTGCTGCATTATAAAGCCTTAATATAAGATTCCGAATAGCCGAATCCTTTATGTTCTTTTTCATCATAAAAGAAGAAAGCCATCTTAGGTTTTCATCTTCCTTATAATGCTGCTCAAGAATCTTATCTAATATAGCTTCTTTTAGGAGAATCGTTTCATTTCCTTGAATAATTTCAAACGCAGGATCCACTCCAACCAGATTGAAGTTTTCTCTTACAACCTTATTACAGAAACTGTCCGTGGTCATTATATCCGCATTTTCTGCTAAAGCCATCTGCTTTCCAAGTCTGGCACTTAATGCTGAATCCTCTTCGTTCTCAGCAGCCTTTTCAAGAGCATTTATTATCTTCTCTCTCATTTGTGAGGCAGCTTCCTTCATAAATGTTACTACTAGGATTTCATCTATATCGGCCTTTCCAGAAATAATAGTTCTTATAATCCTTTCAACCATAACAGCAGTTTTTCCAGATCCAGCCGCCGCTGAAACCAATATATTTTTATCTATTTTTAAACTATCTAATACTTCTTGTTGTCCTGTATTCCAATTTGGCATATGCCCCTCCATCATAAATTAATCGTTTTTATTATGATATTTTTATTATGAATCTTTTATTATGAATCTTTTATTATGA
>CACZRU010000203.1 GCA_902783605.1 uncultured Lachnospiraceae bacterium | reverse complement strand
TTTACACTCTCCAGTCCTGCATGAGCTGCAAGTATTTTCTGCGTCATTGTCATTCCCATAGTTTTTTCCTCCTTATGGTCATAGATACGGAACATTTTAGCATAAATCATGTAAATATACAAAGGAAAATAGCTAGATCTAAAGTATAAAAAAGTCATCTAGACAGACTAGATGACTTTTTTATACTAAGGCTTTTTCATTTTTCAATCTAGAATATATTTACCGCTCCTTCGTCACTGTATATACCTTCATGAGTTACTTGTCAAGATTACTGCCTCACCTTCGACACCAGATTCAGAACATCAACAACCTGCTGTTTTCCATATACAAGGAATATCTGATCACATATCCATTGATAGAGTTTTCTGTCATCCTCGTCAAGCTCAAAGCCAGCCTCAACATAGTACACAACATCAACCACTCCACCCATTGATACGATGTAATTATAGCTCAGTTCTTCTCCACATTCATTTCCCGAATCGTAGATAACTCTTTCCATTGTCTGTCCTGGACGCATGTGATGCTGTTCTGGGAACTTAATCCTGAGAATAGTCTTTGCATAATGCATGTCCTCAGCCATCTTCACATAGTCCCCTGGAATAGGATATGTAAGTGCTGCCTCATGAGTATATTTGTAAATAAATTTTCTGATATCTTCGTATATTGCATCCTGATTAAGATTACCCATGTTGTTTTCGTTCTCCTTAGTAATAATTATTTATTTAAGACAATCACGAATTATGTAAACCTAATATTGGGATCAAACCTGTTAGGTCAAACCTAAACTTTCTTTAATGTTCAAAGGTCTCTGCAACCTTCTTCAGATTATCTATAATTGGAAGATGCTGTGGACATATTCCTTCACACTGTCCACATGCTATACATTCACTAGCCTTTCCATATGTCTTAGTAAGATTGTCGTAATATTCTCCCTGTGATGTCCAACCCTTGTCTTCTGCTTCCTGCTTCTCAGCATTGTAAAGAGAAAAATACCTTGGAATATTTATATTCATTGGACAGCCTGGTGCACAATATGCGCATCCCGTACAAGGAATAGCAATCTTACTGTTAAGTATCTCAACAACTTTTTCAACTATATCCAGTTCCTCAGTATTCAGAGGAGCAAAGTCCTTCATGTAAGATGTATTGTCATCCACCTGTTCAGGAGTACTCATACCACTCAGTACCATGCAAACATTTTCCTGGCTCGCAGCAAACCTTATAGCCCACGAAGGAAATGATGCATCTGGCGCATAATCCTTCATAAGCTTCTCAGCTTCCTCAGGAAGTTTTGCCAGAGTACCGCCCTTAACTGGTTCCATAACTATGACCGGCTTGCCGTGCTTTGCAGCCACCTCATAGCACTCTCTCGAACGAACACCAATGCTGTTCCAATCAAGATAATTAAGCTGAAGCTGTACATATTCCATCTCCGGATGATCTGTAAGAACCTTCTCTAGAAGTTCAGGACCATCATGAAATGAGAAACCAATATGTCTCACATTTCCAGCCCTCTTCTTCTCCTGAATCCAGCTCCAGCAGTCCAGCCTGTCGTATGTTTCGATAGAATGAGTATTTACATCATGAAGCCAATAATAATCAACAAAATCTGTACCCATCTTCTTCCTCTGAGTATCAAACACCTTATCTCTATCCTCCTCAGAAGATATAAATCCTGAGTGAAGTTTAGTAGTAAGGGTAAATGAATCTCTTGGATGTCTGGAAGTCAATATATCCTTTACTGCATCCTCACTCTTAAAATTACAATACATCCATGCAGTATCAAAATAGTTGAAACCTCTGTCTAAAAACATATCAACCATCTCACATGTCTGCTTAATATCAATCTTTCCTGCGTCCTGTGGGTCTGTTGAAGGTAATCTCATCAAACCAAAACCTAACTTACCGTTCATATACAGCCTCCTTTGATTTTCTGTTACTAAACGCCTTTTTTAGTTTTCTTTCACAAATCTCGGTGGTATCATCGCCCTTATCTGTTCAAGTGGAAGTCCAAGCGAATTATATACATTCACCTTGCCATAATTAAAGAAACCATAGCTGACTCCATATATAAGTCTATCATCTTCCACATCTATTCTTTCTGGATACAGCTTCACACTCTGTGGAAGAACCCAGCTGCCATCCTCCAGAAGTATCTCAAATCCATAGACATGACCACTCTCAGGTTTGCTGTCTTTATCTTCTTTGTGTGGTTCTCGAATATTAATCAGTTCATTATCCATGAGGCAGAGCCCATCGTAGATATCATCAACATATATTGAAATCTTATGATTCTGGAAGAGAATATCGCTTACCTTTGGAGACCACTTGTATTCCTGGCACCTGTAAATATCACCGAGCATAATTTCTCCAACTCTGGTTCCCGGTGTCCTCTTATCCGTTGGGTGTACATTGTCATACTCTCCCATATCAAGCATTGGAACAAGATATAGATTATCCATTCCTCCATGCTGAACTATCTCCTGCTGAGCTTCTCTGATATATGCCCAGTCCCTTAGATCCTCCTGCCCATACTCTATAAACATGGTGAGCTGAACTAACACTATTGGAAGATTCACATTGCAAAACATGGTTTCCCATTCGAATATCAGATTCTGCAGAAGATTTTTGTACATCGTATTGTACTGTGGCTCATCCAGCCAGGCATCATCTTTACTATTCCTGTTTTTCTGAAGAGTCTTTTCTGGATCTTTCTCTAAATATTTTTCTGTATTTTTTTCTTGAGTCGTTTTTATATTCTTTTCTAGAGTTTTCTTTAGAGTTTTCTTTAGAGTTTCTTGCGTCACATTATAGTTCCGAACCGCATCCTCTTCGCCCTGGTAGTAAACTATACCCTTGATAGTATAAGGTGCCACCCTCTTCAACATAGTCTCTCTCAGGCCCGTTGGTCTAAATTCAGATGTGGTACCAAGTGGAGGCGGCCAGGAATATCTTCCAGCCTTCTCGTATATCTCCTCTAGTGTCACATCAGGATTTGCAGCCTTTAGTTCCTCAACTATTCTGTCATGTTTTTCATTTCTATCATTAAATTCTTTAAGAATAGCCTCATACTCTTCTTCAGTCTGATTAGCGATTATAGATTCGTACTCCTCAAGATAGATTCTTCCTTCCGGAATGCTCTCCAGATCCTCGTAATCCATCCAGCAGGAAATAGATGTCCCACCTTTATAGCAGTCAATTATACCAATAGGCACTCTCAGCTTCTCATAGAGCATTACTGCGTAATAATATCCAATTGCAGATATATCTCCAAATGAAGCACCTGTTACCTTTTTCCAGCAGCTATTCTTCTCTGCCTGCTCCAGCTCATCTCCAACAACACCTACGACTGGAACATTGTAATATCTTATCTCAGGATAATCAGCTGTTTCAATCTCCCTGAGTCCACCACGGGCATCTTTAAGAGCAAACTCTATATTTGACTGACCATTATTCAGCCATACCTCTCCGAAATAAACATCATGGATAACCACGGTATCTCCATCATTTTTTGAAGAAACACTCATCTCAAATGGACCGCCTGCCGGATGTTCTGGAAGTTCCAGCATCCACCACCCTTCAGGTATAGTTGACTCCACTGAGATATTATCTACTTCGATTTTCAGTATATCATCAGCTTCAGACTCTCCAAATATCCTGATTCCATCATCTCTCTGCAGGACCATGCCGTCCTTAAAAATTGCAGCTAGTTTCATATGCTATACCTCAAGATAATTCTTCTATACTATTCTTTAATACTATTCTTTAATACTATTCTTTGATACTATTCCTTGATACTATTCTTCTCCACCAACAAGCACTTCAGTAATATCCTTTGCGCTGTTATCGCCAGTTATGCTCCTGAGTCTCTTAGTTACCTCAATAAACATTCTGCCGTTATGGTATGGACATTTCCACTCATCTACTATCGGCTTACCAACATTGGTTCCGTCCATATTCACCTCATTCAGCCACTCTGAGCTAACTCTGTCATCTACCATTTTATTCTTGATGAATTTCCAGATTTGAGTTACTGCTCTCAGATACTTGTCAGCTGAATCGTCTACAAAAACTTTGGCCTGAGAATCTTGTGATGAACTCAGCATAGATTCAAGCTCCAGCTGATTATATGCATTTACAAATCCGACCATGGCCTCACACTGAACCCACCAGATTCTAGTCTCAAGAACCTTGCCATTCTCCGACTCGGCAGGTGATCCATTTAGAAACTGCTTTGCACTGTCGTTTTTCACAACCTCATATATATGTTCAGCAAGTGCTTTGGTTATTTCTGAAAGGTCATACTCGGTTCCTCCAACTCTATCAAGTCCAAGAACCTGCATGGTTTTATAGATAAGCCAGGAAGCTTCAATATCATGACCATAGCTATGAAGGTCAATGATTGAGTTATAATCAAGGTCAAAGAAAACCTCCAGTCTCTTCTTCTCAGGATTATAGATCTTCTCCTTGAATATCTTCAGAATATCAAGAAGCTTTGTTCTTACTTCGTCAGCTCTTCCTGTAATACCCTTGAAGGTATAAGTATTTAGATTTGCATAATACTCAGGTATATAATTATTTCTTACCTCAGCATTTATATCTACTTCATAAAGCTCTGTATATGCTTCCATAACATGAAGAAGTGTATTCATAGTTCTGGAGGCCATAACACCATTTTCTGAAAGCTTCTCATTGGAAGCAGTTCCAAACTCTCTGTCAAAGGCTTCAAGATATCCAGCATCGTCTCTGCATTTTGTTTCTATAACATCGAAGAGATTATATGCCAGGTCGAGAGCTTCTCTGTCTCCTGATGCACTATAATATGCAGCAAGTGCATAAACGGCAAAGGCCTGATTATATGTATGCTTGGTCTCATCAACAGGATCTCCATCATAGGAAACCGACCAGTAAACACCACCTTTTTCTCTATCCAGAAAATGCTTTCTCATAAAGTCGAAGCTGTTCTTCGCAAAGCCAAGATAATGCTTATTTCCCGTAAATGAAAACATACTGGAGAACATCCAAAGTATACGGCTGTTCAGTATACATCCCTTGTCAGCCCTCTTGTCCAGTTCCAGATCATTTGTGAAAAGCCCATAGTAACCGCCATATTCCATATCTGACATTCGCATCCAGAATGGTACCATGTGATTTATGAACTCATTACTCATCTCACTGAGCATTTCTTCAAATGGATTCTCACCCATACTTCCTGAAAATCCGCCTGTTAAAACTTCTGTCTTGTCCATACTACCCTCCACCTTATACTAAGATAATCAAATCAGTAATAAATACTAATTTTTTATTCCAATTACAATATCTGACTCTTTTCAAAAACCCATAAAACCTATAAATATAATTAAACCATTTATGCAAATATGTGGCAAGAAAAAAGTTAAAAAAACTAAAGAAAGAGAGCCTGAGCCCTCTTTCAAAATAATCTATAATATCCGACGATTGAATTAAAAAACTGCAAGGATTTAATTAAATACCTCTTCGACTAGTTAACACTGAACAGCAGCTGACCATAACTTGGGAATGGCCAATCTCTCTGTGATGTAAGCATTTCTGCCTCATCTACATATTTTCTCAGCTTATCCATCGATGGAAGCATCTCGTCTCTTACATATGCCGATGACTTAAATACATCATCTATCGACTTAAGTACAACAAGCTTTTCTTCAAGTTCCATAACTGAATCCATGATGTAATCAGTAAGCTCCGAAAGTCTTTCCATTGTGGATACTTCATACTTACATTTTACATTTTCACTTACTTGTCTCATAAGTACTACTGTCTGGGATAGTCTATATAAATATCTCTCAATAGCTGGCAGGTAGTTCTTGCGAACCATATCCACCATAGTGAGCCCTTCAATATTTACTGTCTTGACATAATTTTCAAGCATGATCTCACATCTTGAATGCACCTCTGCCTCAGTAAATACTTTATGTCTGATGAGCATCTGAACATTCTTTTCATCAAGAAGCTTAGGCATTGCATCTGCTGTCGTCTTCAGATTTGAAAGACCTCTTCTCTCAGCCTCTTTAACCCACTCTTCTCCATATCCATTTCCATCGAACAGGATTCTCTCATGCTCCTTGATAACTCTCTTAATCAGCTCATGGAGCGCATTTTCAAAGTTCTCTGCTCCTTCAAGCTCATCAGCATACTGATGTAAGCTTTCTGCAACAGCCGCATTAAGCATGATATTACAGCATGCAATACTATTAGCTGATCCCAGTGATCTGAACTCAAACTTATTTCCTGTAAAGGCAAATGGTGATGTTCTATTTCTATCTGTCGTGTCCCTGAAGAATCTTGGAAGTGCATGAACTCCAAGCTTGATGTTAACCTCTTCCTTGCCCTTATAAGGAACATCATTCTTGATGGCTTCAAGAATTTCTGTAAGCTCCTCTCCAAGGAATATTGAAATGATTGCAGGAGGTGCTTCATCTCCTCCAAGTCTATGATCATTTCCAGCAGTTGCAACTGACAGTCTGAGAAGATCTTGATAATCATCTACAGCCTGAATAACTGCACAAAGGAATAAAAGGAACTGCGCATTCTCATAAGGTGTCTCCCCAGGAGACAGAAGGTTTATGCCTGTATCTGTAGTAATAGACCAGTTGTTATGCTTACCTGATCCATTTACACCTGCAAATGGCTTCTCATGCAGAAGACATACAAGTCCATGTCTTTTTGCCACCTTCTTCATTATTTCCATAGTCAGCTGATTTGAATCAGTTGCTACATTTGTTGTTGTAAATATTGGTGCCAGCTCGTGCTGTGCTGGAGCAACCTCATTATGCTCTGTCTTCGCAAGGATTCCAAGCTTCCACAGTTCCTGATTCAGGTCTTCCATAAATTCACTTACTCTTGGCTTAATTACTCCAAAGTAGTGGTCATCCATCTCCTGTCCCTTTGGAGGCATGGCACCAAAAAGAGTTCTTCCAGTATATTTAAGATCTGGTCTTCTGTTCCACATCTCCTGATCAACCAGGAAATATTCCTGCTCCGCTCCAACACTGGTCTTAACATAGCTTGCATCTGTACCAAAAAGCTTAAGTATTCTCTTTGCCTCTCTGTTTATAGCCTGCATGGATCTAAGAAGTGGGGTTTTCTTATCCAGCGCCTCACCTGAGTAAGAACAGAAAGCTGTTGGTATACAAAGTGTATGATCCTTGATAAATGCAAATGATGTTGGATCCCACGCTGTATATCCCCTTGCTTCAAAGGTTGCTCTAAGTCCGCCCGAAGGGAAGGATGATGCATCAGGCTCGCCCTTGATAAGCTCCTTGCCTGAAAATTCCATAATTACTCCGCCATCAGGAGAAGGAGTAATAAAACTGTCATGCTTCTCAGCTGTTACACCTGTAAGTGGCTGGAACCAATGTGTAAAATGAGTTGCCCCATTTTCAATAGCCCAGTTCTTCATCTCCTCTGCAACTGCGTCTGCAACCGTGTCCTCCAGTCTTACATTCTCATCTATAGTTTTCTTAAGTGACGCATAGATATCGTCAGCAAGTCTAGCTCTCATAACCTTGTCGTTGAAAACTAATGATCCGAACATTTCTGGAATATTGATTTTTTCCATATTTTTCCTCTTTCGTATAAATGATCAATAAGATTCTTGTGCTTCGCTATTTCGCAAAACTTTGTAAAGTATAGCACTATAAGAGAGGTCATTCAACCCAGTATCGCTTTATAAAATTAGTTATATTGTGGGGCAAACTAAATTATTTTAAGTTCATAATATTCTTCATTTTTCATCTAAACAATATGCCTAAATAATCTTCAGATATGCCAAATCCTTTATTCAATCTCACATAAAGTAAAAGTACCCGAAACAATCGAATATATTCAATCGTCTCGGGCACTCATATTTTGTTACTTATTAACTACTCTTTTTCTCTATTCTTTTTCTCTACTCTTCTTCTTTGTTGTTTCCAAATCTGATCTTCTTGATTCTAAGTACAACTATCAGTAACAGAATATCCAGTATCAGTACAATGAAAGTAAGTGCCGTTGGTGCATTGTCACCAGTATTTGCAGCCTTGATAGCCTGTGCAGCTTTCTTAACAGGATTATCAGTAGGTGCAGGTGGTGTCACATTTGCAGCGGGTGCTGTATCACCTGATGGTGTTACTTGATTTGGTGTCTGATCTGGAGTCTGACTACTTGGTGTTGTATCACTCTTTGAATCAGTATTTGTATCCTCTTTCTTTGTATCATCAGGTATCTGCTGTATTATGTCGGTATAAACAACTGCAAAGAGTGAATACTTATCTGATTCACTTTCCAGCGTACCGCTCACTAGATCTGAATCAATCAACTCTGCTGTACTATCATGATATCTGACAATGCCATAAGTTCTTGTAGCATTTGCAGGAATACTCTGTGCGTTCTCGGACAGTCCGATGTTAAATGCTATTGGCGCATCCAGCTCGTGAAGCTGTACAGGTCCAACAAGTGTAATATCCTTATAAACATTTATGTCATAAAATGCATCTATTACGGTATTAACTTGTGTGTTCTCTTGTGTATTATCTTGTGCAAGTTCATCTGCCGCAGCCTTTATAGCGGCGATTACATCTGCATCAGGCTCAGCCTTTTCTACAGTCATGTAAGTTAAAGCCTCAGCACCTTCAGCAACCTTCTGCTCATCTACTTCATTGAGAAGCATGTCAGCAACCTCAGCTGAGTCATCAGTCACTTCAAAGCCTTCTATTCCATCACCAAGACGAACCTCAAATGATTTTCCATTTGGAAGCTTATTAACTGTAAGCTTTGCATCTACATATGTAATTTCATAATTATCTGCTGTAAGTCCAGATGCCTTAATCTTATATTCACCTGCTGGTGAACCTGGCTGATAAGGATTTCCTTCATCATCAACATATTCGAACTGAAGAGTTCCGCCAAGAACTGACTCATCCTCTCCCTGAATGAAACCGTCATATGTTACATCTGGATCTGCCGGTGTCTCACCGTAATTAATCTCTACATCCTCTGGTGTTACCTCAAGAGCTATCTTTCTTATCTCGAAATCAGCCGTTGCATATGTAATACCAGTTGTGTCATCACCAACACCAACTCTTACTGTGTACTTACCTGCATTTATTGCATCGAATGAGCTGGAATATGTGCTGTCATCTGCTCCTTGAAGCTTATACTCGCCAGGATTTGAATCCAGCAGATTATTCTGTGTCCAGCCTGTATCCTTGCTTACAAGCACATTTGCTAAGTTTCCATTGTAGTCCTTATCCTGCGCTGTAACTGTAAGCTTAAATGGCTGACCAGTAATATCACATGTTCCAACGGTACCAGTACAATTTGCATTTATCACATTTGCTGATGTTGTATCAGTTGTATAGGTCCATTCATGTGTATGAGGTGCCAGACGAAGCTCTGTACCATCTGCAGTCTTAGCAACATAAAGCCCTGCATTCCCACTTGTAAAATATGCATCAGCATCAGTATTAGGATTATTAGTACTATAATTCGTTGTAAATGTACCTGCTGCAGGTTGGCTGCTCTTTATAATGGTAACATTATATGGTGTAGTGTTACTAAGTGCTCCAGTATTTATCTTGACTCCATCATCAAGTGTTATATCACTGGTTATAGTTCCTGAGCTATTTCCTGTTATGGAAGGACTTCCTGAAAGATACAGTGTATTATCCCCATAGCTCGCAGCATTCTTTGCTACATATACTCCACCATATTTGAAGGAATTACCCGTTATGCTTCCGCCAGTAATACTTGCAGAACTGCCATATTCCACCTCAACAGCAGCAACATGTGCAGATGCACCATTTGTAGCATTATTGCCTGTTATAGTACCACCAGTCATATTGAAGTTTCCAGTGCTTGCTCTTACACCATAACAGCCACCAGTAATAGTTCCAGCATGAAGATTAAATGTTGAGCTGTCCATTATATATATAACACCATCTGCAGCATCTGTAGACTGTATAATACCATTTCCCGTATCATCATAAATATCTACATTTGCTCCATCAGAAGCTTTTAATGCACTGCCGCCACCAGTAAGACTAATGGTATGCCCATTTAGACATAGGTTAATATCCTTATTTGCATAATATCCACTTGCATCCACATCTTTTATGAGTACATAATCACCTGCTACGGAAGGAAGGCTGTTGCTTGCATCTTTACCACTTCCATTCTGTGACTCTGCCAGTTCATCAGTCCATGGTGTAAATGTAATACCATCATGCTCATGGATTTCAAGCTGTGCCTCACCATCAGATGTCTTTGAAACAAGATAATCTTTATAATTGCTTATGAAATGTGATGTAACATCATAATCATCACCAGCATTCAGTCCATTTGTGATGACTCCAGTTTCAGCATTTCCATCCTTATCAATTATTCTAACACCAACTTTTCCAGTAAAATTAGAGGTACTAATCTTTTCACCACTTTTCAGGCAGATATCCACAGCATCACTTCCTAATGTATTGCCAGAAATAGTTGGATTACCTGAAAGATTGAAGGTACCTGACTTAACATATATTCCACCCTTAGGACCACTGTTACCTGTAATATTACCACCGGAAAGATTATATGTTCCGCCTTCTACACTGACACCTCCACTACTGTTTTCACTTCTATTACCAGAGATAGTACCACCTGTCATGTTGAATGTACCACTGACAGTAACTCCTCCAGCATAAATACTTGTCGAACCAAAGTCAAAGGCATTTCCACTTATTGCACCGCCAGACATATTAAATGTACCTCTTGCAACAACACCATATTTATTTGATTCTATTGAACCACCATACAGGTTTACGGTTGCTCCAGGATAAATATATATTGCTCCATCTTTTCCATCTGATGTTCTAGCATTAACTATCTTTCCATTTCCTTCATCATAAATCGACAGTGTAGTGCCACTATTTACATAGAAACATCTATCCTGATTGGTTATAGTCTTTCCGTTCAGACATATATTCACTTCACCACTTGGAACATGCCATGCAGAAGCCAAAGTAACATCATCAGTGAGGTAATAATTTCCTGCGTCGCTTGGCATACTGTCAGTCTTTGTCCACATATGGAATTCTGTTCCGTCATCATGAACATGTAGCTCTTCAATAAACTTTACTGAGATTACATAGCTTACTGAAGTATCATTATTCATTTGCACTCCATATATAGGAGTTTCAGTAAATGAATCTGTCACCTCAAGATAAGTCTCTCCATTTTCTATCAATAATCTTATTCCTGAGCAGGAGCTGGTTGTTGTCACATCTGTAGCAGTCCCTTCAAGTCCCACAGAATTAGCTATTTCCGTAAATGAAATCTTATCTCCTAATTTCATTTCTACTTCTTTGGTTCCATATGTGAATTCTACAACATAGTATGAAAAACCGTCAGTCTCAGCTGTAACTGTTTTTCCTGACTCAATATCATTTAATTTATCCGCATCAACTATACCATTTGAAGTATTGATATGGTATACATCTGTATCAAGATTCGTATTCGCAACTAAAGAGTCAGTAAATGAAACTCTTACATTTCCTTTACTGTTATCTGGCTGAATCTCATTTCCAGCTGCATCAAAGACGGTAATATCATATGTTTTTGCAGCTGCAACAGTCTTGTCACCAATTCTTTCTTTGTTGACCGCAGAAACAACACCTGTATTTGCAGCCTCCACATCAGTAACCTTACGAACAGAAAGAGTTGAACCAGCTGGAAATACCCCCTCATCAGCTTCTACCTTGACTATAACGCCTTCAACGGTCTTCTCTTCGTAAAATGCTACATCAGATTCTTCAGCTTCCTCAGCTTCTTTTTCAGACTCTTCATCAGCCTTATCAGCATCGCCATTAGAAGCTGTATCTGTTATCTTTGAAGCTTTAGAATTCTTTGATTCGTCTTGAGAAACTGAATCTTGAGACTCCGAATTATTAGACTCTGAATTTTTCTCGTCATCACCTAACGAATAAGATGCTTGTTTATCAGTGTCCGATTCATTATTATCTGAATCATAGTTCTCATCAGCATCTGTCACTGTTGCACTTGCACCAAGGTCTTCAGCTGTGACTATCGGAATTGGATTAGGCATAATTCCAATAACAAGAGCCAATGCCACAACCCAGGCGAGTGCCCTTTTTAAGTTTTTTGATATCCTCATACTTTACCCTCTCTTCTCTCTTAATCACCTCAATATGTGATCGTATTTTTTAAGTTTATACAATCCCCCAAATTAATAAACGCATCAAATACTATTCCCAACACTATTGTAAAGTACGCATATACATTAATTTTACCATAAATATGCAAAAGGGGACAGAACCATTTTACACCATTTGTGAATTTCTTCACAAAACGTACAAAATAGTCCTGTCCCCATCTACACATACTCACTAATTGACTATTCTTCTGTGACCCTCCAGTTCTGCCACTGATCAATTCTTTCAAGGAATTCGCTCTTTGGCATTGGCTTGGCAAAGTAGTAACCTTGAATCAGATCACAGCCCTGGTCCTTCAGGAATTCTACCTGTTCTTTTTCTTCTACACCTTCTGCTACTGTACGCATTTCAAGGATTTTGGCCAGCTTGATTGCTTCTGATACTACTTTTTCACCACGTTCTCCTGCATTCTCACCTCTAAAGAAGTCTGCATCCAGCTTCAGTACATCCAGTGGCATATCCTTCAGTGAGTTAAGGGATGAGTATCCCGCTCCAAAGTCATCCATGGATACTGAGAAGCCATAATTCTTCAGTTTTCTTATGGTTTCAATCATTGCATTCTTATCATCAAAGAAGGCACTTTCTGTAAGCTCTATCTCTATAAGATTATGAGGGCAGCCCTCATCATCTACCATTTTTACAATCTGTTCAGCCAGATCGCTCTCAACAAAATGAGCCCTTGACACATTTACTGATATTGGTACACATCTCATCCCCTGATCCAGCCAGTTCTTCTGGTCCCTTGCCACATGAGATATCATATAGTGATCAATTTCCGTAATAAATCCATTCTTCTCAAATATAGGAATGAAACGCCCAGGAGTTATAAATCCAGCCTCTGGCGACTGCCACCTGATAAGAGCCTCCGCACCATTTAGATTATTAGTCTTTGGATCATATTTCGGCTGATAATAAACCAAAAACTCCTCGCCTTTTAATGCTTGCCACTGTTTTTCATGGACGAAGTCTGTCCACTGCTGTTCCTCAAAAAGCTTCTTATCAAATATACGGATTTCTGCGCCATCTACATCATCAATTGTAACCTTTGCTGCACTGGCATTATTATATACATTTTCAATATTTACATTCTTTCTTCTTTTCCTGCTGGCCTCTTTACCAACCTTAAATATATCTTCTGATTCAAGAACAGCAACACCAGCCTTGAAGGTAAATTCGTGGTCCTTCTCCAGATCATTAAGAGCCTTTATGATCTCATGGATTCTCATCTGCAGCTGATCTGTATCATCATACTTCATAAGAAGTGCAAAGTTTGCAGTTGTAGCATGAGCACACATTTCCCTCGAATTAAGATGCTTGTTTATCTCCTTGTTCATCCTCGATAGAAGCTTATCGCCTTCCTTAATCGAATGACACAGGCAATAGTTTCTATAATTCTTAAACTCTAAGTTGACTACTGCATAGTTATTCTTTGCATTTATGCCTTTTCTCAGAGTTTTATTTCCCTTAACTACAAACCACATCCAGTTATATGCATCCGTTGACATGTCTTTGTAGAAGAGTTTTTTGATTCTATTCTGATTAACAGCACTGAATATAGTAATAATTACTATGATTATTATGTACAGTATCACAAATGCCAAAAATGCAATCAGAATTTCAAAAGCAAGTATCACATCTCTTATATTGATTGAAAGAAGAGCCTTTCCAATAAATCGATTTCCATCCTCCAAATCAATAGAAATCCAGATTGGAACCTTTATATCCTCTATGGCTTTTTCAGCTTTTTCATTTTTATAATAAGATACAACTACTCCTTCATCTTCTTCTGATGTATTTAAATTAAATGAATGAACCTCTTCACTCGTCAGTGAGAAATAAATATCACCATCGTTATATAATTCAACTAATTTATTAGAAAACTCTTTAAACTTAAATCCGAGACTGCCATTATCCTTTGGATATAGATAATCTGCCTTTGTATCCGGATAGACAAACATCTGCTCAGAACCATTATCCATAGTGATATATTTTCCATTTGCACCACAGGTATTCTCTCCGTTCTGGTACACTACTTTATCCTTTGAATCAACAACTATAAATGAAGTATCGCTGGCATCAAGGATTCTCTTTATATCCTTTGAGTCCTTACCTTCTTCATACATCTTCGAAATGGTTGAAATTCTTTCCTGCTCTTCTGCAAATTTACTTTCAATAATATATTCAATGAAAAATCCAGATGCAAATACAAATGTACCAACAAAAAATATGATAAATAATATCGATACCAATATATTTCCAATAACACTGTTAAACCTTATAGAATTATAGAGTCTTTTATTTTTGTTGTTCATAATGAAATCTCCTATTGAAATCCTATGACATACGGATTGTTTTCTTGTAAAGTTTTTCTTGCAAAGCAAGAACGCTTTTGACTTATGACATCCTATGACATAGTATATAATAACAGATTTTTTGATTAAGAACATTAATCAAATCTTATATGTTTATTAAAAATATAATTAATAAACCTCATCCAGAAGATCTTTAAGAATCTAACGGATGAGGTTTTTATATTTACAATTTCTTCATTTTCTTCAGGAAGGCATTATCTGGATGTACTCCACCGTACCTTACTTCATTGTACATTTCTCTAAGTTCATCATTTCTGGACTGAATTTCCAGTTCTCTCTGACTGAGATTTTCTATCTTATTAGAACCTTTTGCAGACTCTTTTGTTGATTCTTTGTCTAGAGATGAGTGACTATTCATCATCTTCAGAATGTCGCCTGTGGTGGATGCATCATTTGGGGTGAAGAATCTCTTGAAGTTAAAGACCTTCTTCCTATAGATTTTTCTTGCCCTTATTTCTGGGGAGTTTCCACTCAGTTTGTCAGGATCAGTATATTTTTCAAATGCAACACCGCTTCTCTTCTTCGATTTAATATCCTCAACAATATCAGTATCCTTTCTATGTCTCAGAATAAGAAGCCTGATAAGCCATTTGAAGAAGCTAAATATTATGTAAACTATAAAGGCTATGATTGCTGCAGTAAGGATAAACTGAAGAATATCTGCAATCATACTTGGCTTATCCGAAACCTGAGGCAGATTTTCCATGGCATTCTTTTTAGTAGGCGTCCCCAGTCCCAGCATAATAAATATGAACTGAAGGATAGCTAAAACAATCACCAGAATTATCTTCAGGAAAAACAGAATATATTCCCAGACATTCATAAGCAGCTCATCAAAATGAAGCAGATTGCCAACTATTATGACTATAACACTCCCCAGCAGAATCCCCGTAATGATAAGTGTATTCACGGATATGATCTGCTTCAGCGGTGCGCCTTCAAGGAAGCTGGTCTTTTCCAGATGACTTTCAAGTCCCTCTATATATAACGTAACGAAATACATCATTAGTATACAGACCGTAAGTACATAGGCTACCTTTAAAAGATCTGTATTATGGAAATACCATCCGATTCCAAGGGAACATAGTCCTAGTATGACTGCATGATATGGCGCTTCAAAACTCCGCTTCAGGTTGAAATCATTATGTACATAAATGAGCGCATCAATAAAAAATACAAGTAAAACCACCATGAGTACATATTTTAGATATACATCCCTTATTACAAAAAAAGTCAGTACACCAACCGCCGCATGTCCAAAGAATAGTACTATTCCCCGACTCATAACATCTCTTAGTGTGTAGGATACAGCCAGCAGACCAAAAACATACAGCCACCATTTAAATGAAATAATCGGCTGATTAAAAAGACCATATACTGAATTTAGTATCAGCATAACATAGAAGAATTGATACAGAAGACGAACCAGCCTTCTGAAAAATGACATATATTTAAACATTTATCGGCACCTCCCATGATACAGCATATGGACGATCCGATACATAAGGATATTCGTCATAACATGGTACTATCAGGCTTACTGTCCCCTGTGAACTAACAATATTATCTAACAGATCTGTCAAGTCTGATTTTCCGTATGGACTGACAACTAGATACAAGGTATCTCTCTGAAGATGACCGATTTCATTTCGTACACGGTCAAGAAATACATCTTTACCCAGAGATCCAGTAATTTCAGAGAGCATTCTGTCTATGGTAATACTATGGTTAAGATCTGCTCCCTCACCAACTTCAGCAAGAGGTGCCCCGTTGAGTCCCACGCCATTGGTTAGAACCGAAACCATTATTCCTTCCTTCAATAAATCTCTTGCTATACTGCTCACAAGAGAGATAGCTTCTTCAAGGAGCTTATTCTTTTCTATCATGTAATCATTATCCAGATTAAGCATAATTCTGACACGGCTGTCTGTTGTATAACCGTACATATTTACCATGAGCTCACGGGCCTTAGCACTCTGTTTCCAGTTTATTGAACGATATGCATCAAATGGCTGATACTCTCTTATACCCCTAAAAGTAAGACTGTCCTCCACTATACTTCGACGGGTTTCAATCTCACCAAGTATACCTCTAAAAAAGAGCTTAAATTGATCAGTACTAATTTTCTTTGGGAAAATATAGATGACATCCGAATGGTTCATTTTGCACGCATATACTTCGGTCATAAAGAAATCCTTTACCAGCACACTGGCATTATTTATGCTGACAACACCTCTTGCACTGCCTGTAAACTCCAGCTTACGGGTTATCTTCTGATGACCAAGTATGGAGAAAAGCTCATTTTTATGATATAAGTCTGTAATCTGAGAATTAGCTCTATCTTCAAATATAAGACTCTTATCCACAGAAAACTTCATATGAAAAACAGGCAGGGGCAGCGTCTTATCATTAGAAACAACTTCTATAAGCTCTGCGCTTTCCCCGCACTCAATATAGTCCCGGCTGAAGCGAACTTCAGTTAACAGTCCTTTATTCCAATATTTTCTGTATAAATACTTCTGTATTGTATATACAGCTGACAGAAGTATAATAGCCAAAATAAGCTTCATTGATGTCTCCGTTATCACTTATACTCGTAATAAATGCACCTTAATTCCATTCTTCAACTGGAACGGAAACCTTTGATACTTCTTCTTTTATTATGTCCCTGATATCCTTGAGACGGCTTACGCCTGCTCCGGTAACTACTCTATGAGCATAAACATAAGGAGCAAGGAATCTCACATCATCAGGTGTTACATAGTCTCTTCCGGAGATCGCTGCAAAGGCCTGAGACATTCTCATAAGATTGAGAGAAGCTCTTGGACTCACGCCAGAGAACAGCTTGCTGGAATTACGAGTAGCATTTGACAGATCAACTACATAGCCTCTCACAACCTCGTGTACTCTGACGCCCTTAATTGCCTCAGCAGCACTTACGATATCAGCACCTGAACATACAGGCTTAATTTCATTCTGTGGAGTATCAACAATGAATCTGTCTAGAATCGCAACCTCATCATCTCTCTTAATATCTCCCATAGTCAGCTTAACCATAAAACGATCTAGCTGGGCTTCTGGAAGTGGAAACGTACCAGTTGTCTCTATCGGATTCTCAGTTGCAATAACCACAAATGGTGGTTCTAGTGGACGACCAACTCCGTCAACTGTTACCACTCTTTCTTCCATTGCCTCAAGAAGAGCACTCTGTGTACGAGGCGTTGCCCTGTTTATCTCATCCGCTAGAAGGATATTTGTAAATACAGGTCCGGCAATAAACTCGAATTCCTCAGTTTTCTGACTGTAAATATTCAGACCTGTAATATCCTGTGGCATCAGATCTGGAGTAAACTGCACTCTTCTGAACTGGGCATCAATACTGTCGGCTATACATTTAGCCATAGTGGTCTTTCCAGTTCCCGGCATATCCTCCAACAAAACATGTCCCACTGACAGCATTGCCGAAAATATCAGAGAGAAAACCTCTTCGCTTCCAATCATAACAGTGCGGATATTACCCAGCACCTTGCTATATAATTCTCTTACTTCTTTGATTTCCATAACTCTATCCTTCTTGATTCTTTGATAAAACTAATCCACATTCAATCAACAAAAGATGCATGTATCTCTAAACATGAAGAAACCCCGACAGCTGCAACTGTTGGGGTTTCGTTTTTGATAAAATGTCTTATACTAAACTTTTAACTGATTAAATCAGTCAATTAACTTATAACATATATCTCTTCTTTTTCAACCCCAATATCGTTATCATAACAACCAATTGTTATCAAAATGTATCCTAAATAAAACTTATTTGATATTTGTTTGAAATAAAGCTTTACGATATATACTTACTTAAAGTACTCAACACCAGCTTCAAATATCTTCTGATCCTTGTCTCCATAAATATTGAGGTATGTATTCTTGTCACGACGCTCTGAGTGACCCATCTTTCCAAGTACACGACCATCAGGACTTGTGATACCTTCAATAGCCATGTAGGAACCGTTGATGTTGTAGTCCTCATCCATTGTAGGATTTCCTTCTACGTCTACATACTGAGTTGCAACCTGTCCATTTTCAAACAGCTTTCTCAGCCACTCTTCCTTGGCAACAAATCTACCTTCACCATGTGAGATAGGAATTGAATATACTCCGCCAAGAGTTGCCTTTGCAAGCCATGGGCTCTTATTGGAAACAACCTTTGTATAAGCGATTCTTGACTGATGACGACCAATTGAGTTACGAGCAAGTGTAGGGCTCATCTCTGTCTGCTCTACAATCTCACCTGTTGGAACAAGTCCAAGCTTGATGAGTGCCTGGAATCCGTTACAGATACCAAGTACAAGTCCGTCTCTCTGATTAAGGAGCTTCATCATCTCATCTTTAATCTTCTCATTTCTAAATGTAGTAGCAATGAATTTACCAGAACCGTCTGGCTCATCACCACCTGAGAAACCACCTGGGAACATTACGATCTGAGCCTGGCTGATAGCATTTGTAAATGCATCAACTGAATCTCTGATTCCCTGTGGATCCATGTTATTAAGAACGATAACTTCTGCCTCAGCTCCTGCTCTCTCAAATGCTCTTGCACTATCGTATTCGCAGTTAGTTCCTGGGAATACAGGGATAAATACCTTTGGCTTAGCGATCTTGTTCTTTGCTACATATATGTTCTTTGCCTGATATACTCCGCCTTCATAGCCTGTAAGCTCCGGATTATATCTGTACTTAAGTTCTGAGTCAGCAGCACCAGCCTTCTTAGCAGCCTTATAGTCCTTAGCGTGAGCTTCAAAACGAGGCTCAACTCCACTATCTGTACTGAAGACCTTCTTAAGTGGTGTTGTCCAAGCCTTAAGAGCCTCATCCATAGTTACCTTTACAGAACCATATGTAAATACAGCATTATCATTTACTGTACCAATAACCTTTGCAGGAAGTCCCAGTGCC
>CACZRU010000202.1 GCA_902783605.1 uncultured Lachnospiraceae bacterium | reverse complement strand
TTAATGACAAAGATATGTTGATCATTCTTTCTATGGATGAAAAAGGATACTATGTAAATGGTGTCGTAAGCCAGGATTCAAAAGTTAGTACTGATGATCTTGATAATGTAACAGAGATTGTTAAAAATGTATTTGACGAGAAGCGTCTTGAAAGCAGCGATGTCAGTTCAGAAGATGCTCAGATGATTTTTTCTGGAGTAGATACACACGGAGTTGTTTCAGAAAGTGATTATAAGTCAGAAGGCTCCCAGACAGTAACAAGGGATAGATTTATGTTCTATATGCTGGGATATTCGATGATCATCTTTATAGTCGTATCAATGTCCACATCATATATCATCACATCAGTAACCGAAGAGAAGCAGTCAAAATTGGTTGAAAGCCTTCTGGTAAGTGTTAGACCTATGGCGCTTCTTCTGGGTAAGGTTTGTGGAATGATGAGCTATATTGTACTCTTACTTGCTTGTGGAGTGATCGGCTCTAATATTTCAAATATATTAATGAAAAATGTATTTAATATCACCGAGGCTGAGTTCTCCAATAAGGGCTTCAACTTCTCTATCTTTAAGGATTTTGGTGCCTTAGGTGGAGTTGCCCTTGCACTTTCAATAATACTTGCATTCCTTGCCTTTGGAATGATCAGTGGTCTTTTTGGAAGTACCTGTAACAAGACAGAAGATATTCAGAACGCAACCGGAAATGTTATGACATTTTCCATGGTAAGTTACTTTGCAGCAATCGGTATTGGATGTATGGATAATGATATTGCAAATATGATAGGTGCATTAGTTCCTCCATTTTCATTCTTTACAGCTCCAGTTTCATATGTAACAGGAAGAATCGGAATTGTAGTTCTTTTAGCAGCTTATGCTATTCAGATTGTACTCATAGTGCTGATCGTAAGACTTTCAGCAAAGAGCTACCGCAACCTGCTTCTCAGCGATTCAACAACTCAGAAGCTCAGTGCGATATTTAAGTCAGCAAAGGGTTAGGGGGCAGAAAAATGTTTAAGAATTTTGATAAAGTATTTAAATTTACATTTAAAAATCAGACATCAACAAAAGGATATAAGGCAGGAACGATTATTACGGCACTCATACTCTTTATAATTCCAGTTGCAATTTTCATGCTTGCAGGGATTCTTATGAATAAAGAGGATGATGAACTGAAAACCTGTGGTGTAGATAGAATTTATGTAGTAGATGAATTAGCACCAGATGCAAAATTTGATACGCTGAACATGCTGGGCGTTGAGGGCTATGAAGATATTCAGTATACAAATGCAGCATCAGTTGAAGAGGCGCTTTCACTGATAGAAGAGCGAAATGAGCCAACAAGTGCAGTTCTTGAAATTAAGAAGGAAGACGGCAGACTTAACAGCAGGATTATCCTTCCAGAGTTATCCTCATTAGAGGAAGATGATGTTGAAAACTATAATGACTTTATTGAACAGTCTGGAACATCATTTGCAATAATTGCTTCCGGAGTATCTGTTCAGGATCTTGGACAGGTGATGGCTCAGACAGAGTCTTCAGTTTATGATACAGAGGGATATAAAAATGGAACTGATCTCTATTCAGATCAGAGTAAATTAGATCAGCAGAAGAATGAGGAAATTCTTCCAGTTTTTAGAATCATTCTTACATACGCTGCAGTAGTAATAATCTATATGATAATTATTCTCTATGGTAACAGCATTCTTCAGAATATTGTACTTGAGAAGAGTTCAAAGCTGATGGATACAATGCTTATATCAGTAGCTCCGGAAGCACTTATTTTTGGAAAGATGCTGGCCATTATCTCAGCCGGTATTATGCAGCTGTTTATCTGGCTTATCGGTCTGGTTGGAGGAATGATAGCTGGATTAAAAATATTTGATACATTCTACGGCAATATTGGTGGAGCAGTAATAACCTTCCTTAAGAGTTTTTCAGAGCTTGGTCTGTTTAAACCGGTAAATGTGATTATTGGCATTCTGGCACTTATATTTGGAATAATCCTGTATGCATCTATGTCAGCAGTTGCTGGAGCAATATCAAGCACAAGAGAAGAAGCTGCTAGTAACCAGGGGATTTTCGTTGTACTTCTTCTGATCGCATTCTATGCAGTACTCTTTAAGGGTATGAATACAACAAATGTGGCAACATGGCTTTATCTTGTACCATTTACATCAGCTATGGTGCTTCCTTCAGGAATCTGTACTGGCGTTATCTCAACAGGTGTGGCAGCTGCAGGACTTGGAATACTCGTTCTTAGTAGCTTGGTACTACTAATCTTAGCTGGACGACTTTATAAGATGATGTCACTTTATAAGGGGAATGCAGTTAATATCGGTAAGGCTCTTAAGATGCTGGCAG
>CACZRU010000201.1 GCA_902783605.1 uncultured Lachnospiraceae bacterium | reverse complement strand
CTTGGGATAAATGAACCAATGTCCAGTCCGACATTTACTATACTTCAGGAATATACAGAGGGCAGACTCCCTCTGTATCATTATGATGTGTACAGAGTGGGCGATGTGGATGAGATGGAAGAAACAGGCTTCTATGAGTATGTAGGCGGAGATGGGGTAGCCCTTATCGAGTGGGCGGAACTTGTTGAGGAGATAATTCCTCCAAATGCTATTCATGTCTTAATTGAGAAGGATGTGGAGAAAGGGTTCGATTACAGGATGATAACGCTTGAAGATAATGCCTGAAGAAAATACTTGAAATTAAAGACTGAGAAATAAAGATTAATAATATTTATATAATAATATTTTAAACTGATAAAGGAAACAAACTAGCATGAAAATACTAGGAATAGACAGCTCCGGCATGGTGGCTTCGGTTGCTCTGGTGGAGGATGATGTAGTAATAGCAGAATACACGATGAATCATAAGAAGACTCACTCAGAGACGCTTCTTCCAATGATAGATGAGATAGTCCGGACTTCGGAAATGAAACTCGAGGATCTGGACGCTATTGCAATTGCAGCGGGGCCAGGCTCATTTACAGGACTCAGGATTGGTGCTGCAACCGCAAAGGGGCTTGCACTTGCAAATGATCAGCCGATTATCCCTGTTAAGACCTGTGAAGGACTTGCTTTTAATATGTGGGGGGCTGAGGGACTGGTATGTCCAATAGTTGATGCCCGGAGAAGTCAAGTTTATACAGGGATATACAAGGTAACAAGCGGTCTTGAAGTTATCAAAGAACAGGAGCCTATGGATATCCATGACCTGATTGAATACTTGAATGATTTTAATTCGGTGACCTTTATTGGTGATGGTGTTCCAATTTATGAAAAGGTGATCTGGAATGAAATCCATATTCCGTGCAAGATGGCGCCGGCAAACATGAATCGTCAGCGAGGCGCATCTATAGCGACGTATGGTGCAATGTTGTTTAAAGAAGGAAAGTTTGTAAGTGCTGATGATTTTGCGCCGGACTACCTAAGAAAGTCACAGGCAGAGCGCGTACGAGACGAGTCAAATGTGTAAATGAGGACATATGTCAATATTTCAGGATATAGCAAGATTAGAATATGAAAACTTCTCCGACGCATGGAGTGAGGATAGCTTAGAGCAGACCTTTGAATATGACTACAATCACCTTCTTTTGGAGAAAAGAGACGGAAGGGTTGTGGGATATATTATCTATTCTGATGTTCAGGGAGAGGCGGAGCTTCTAAGGATAGCCGTGGATAAAAGCTATAGAAGGCAGGGGATAGCGGACTCACTCATGCAGAATATGATGGACGAGCTTTATGAATCAGGCGCTGAAAGAGTGAGCCTTGAGGTTAGAGCACATAATATATCAGCAGTTCAGCTGTATAAAAAATATGGCTTTAAAGATATATTTATCAGGGAAAATTATTATCAAAATCCTGAGGATGATGCACTAATATTTCAGAAGATGATTTAATGCTATTTAATACAGAAAAAGAAAGAGGAAGATATGATAGATGTATGTCTGCTTGGAACTGGCGGGATGATGCCACTTCCTTACAGAGCACTAACTTCATTAATGATGAGATATAACGGGAGTAGCCTTCTTGTCGATTGTGGCGAGGCTACTCAGATTTCTGTCCGCAGAAGAGGCTGGAGTTTTAATCCGATTGATGTGATCTTTATTACTCATTTTCATGCGGATCATATAAGCGGACTTCCTGGAATGCTTTTGGCTATGGGAAATGCTGACAGAACAGAGCCGGTTACTATAGTCGGGCCTGAGGGGATTGAACATGTAGTTAGGTCGCTCTGTGTGATAGCTCCAAGACTGCCATTTGAACTGAGGTTTATAGAATTGGATAAATCACAGAGTGAACAGGTATTGGAACTATGTGGACTTAGAGTTAAAGCCTTCAAGGTGAATCACAATATGCTCTGCTATGGCTACAGCTTCGAACTTGACCGGGCAGGAAAATTTGATGCTGAGGCGGCGAAGAATCTGGGACTTCCGGTACAGTTTTGGAACAAGCTTCAAAAGGGTGAAGTGGTTGAATTTGAAGGAAAGAAATATACCAGCGATATGGTGATGGGACCTGATAGAAAAGGTCTTAAGGTTACATATACCACTGATACAAGACCAACCGACAAGATAGTCGAAGAGGCAACGGGGGCTGATCTTTTCATCTGTGAAGGAATGTATGGCGATGATGATGCAGAGTCTATCTCCAAGGCCAGAGAGAAAAAGCATATGACTATGCAGGAGGCTGCGGGGATAGCAGTTAAGGCACAGCCAAAGGAAATGTGGCTTACACACTACTCGCCGTCTATGATAAAGCCGGAACAGTATACAGATGCCATAAGAGAGATATTCCCAAGAGCAGTAGTCAGCAAGGACCGTCGTACCATTGAACTGGTTTTTGAGGATTAGTGAAGAATTCGATTTTATATAGAATAAAAAAGAAAATTAAAAGCTGAAAACATAAACATAAAAAACAGTAAAACAAAATAAAAAAATACAAAAAAATATCAGAAAAATATCAGAAAAATATCAGAAAAATATCAGAAAGAAGAATTAAATGAGCACAAATATTCTTGGAATAGAAACTTCCTGTGACGAGACAGCTGCTGCGATTGTCCGTGATGGAAAAGAGGTAATAAAAAATATTATATATACGCAGATTCCAACCCACACTCTTTATGGTGGAGTGGTTCCGGAGATTGCATCTCGTGAGCATGTGCTGAAGATCAATCAGGTGATCAAAAAAGCTCTTAGCGATGCGGATATGACGTGGGATGATATTGATGCCATAGCAGTGACCTATGGACCTGGTCTGGTGGGGCCTCTCCTTATTGGAGTGAGTACAGCGAAGGCGCTGGCATATGCTAAGGGAATTCCACTAGTGGGAGTGAATCATATTGAGGGACATATATGTGCTAATTATCTTGTGGATAAAAAGAAGGATAGAAAAAATCCTTCGTCGCAGGATCCTCAGGATGACGTTAAGCCTCCGTACATGTGTCTCGTCGCATCAGGCGGACATTCTCACATTGTCCGTGTTGATGATTACACAAAGTATACGATTATTGGCCGAACACATGATGATGCGGCAGGAGAAGCATTTGATAAGGTTGCCAGAGCAATCGGCCTTGGTTACCCTGGTGGTCCGAAGGTGGATAAATTGGCTCGTGAGGGCAATGCTGAAGCTATTGAATTCCCAAGAGCGAGTGTAGGTGATTCACCTTATGATTTCTCATTTAGCGGAATTAAGTCGGCTGTTCTGAATTATCTAAATGGTGCTGAGATGAAGGGAGTCCTTGTTAACAAGGCAGATGTAGCTGCATCCTTCCAGCAGGCAGTAATTGATGTGCTGGCAGACCATACTATTAAGGCGGCACTGGATTACAACATGAAGACAGTTGCTCTGGCAGGAGGCGTTGCGGCTAATTCATTGCTTCGAGAAACCATGAAGGAAAGGGCAGAGGCACAGGGACTATCATTTCATTGCCCTGAGCTTATATACTGCACAGACAATGGTGCTATGATCGCGGCAGCAGGCTATCACGAATTCATGGATGGCAGACGGGCAGATCTGTATCTTAATGCTGTTCCGAACCTGAAGATTGGCGAAAGATGAGAATGTGCAGATAGGGACAGGTCACAAATGCACATTAATGCAACAGATAGAGTGTGAAGGAGAACATATGGTAAGTGCGATAGTCCTTGCGGCAGGCAAGGGGAGCCGGATGAAGTCTGATACAGCAAAACAGTTTATGGAGATAAATGGAAAACCTCTTCTCTACTACAGCCTCAAGGTATTTGATGCAAGTGTTGTGGATGAGATTATCCTGGTTACAAGAGGAAATGATATCGATTATGTCAGAGAGGAAATAGTCGATAGGTATGGCTTTAAGAAGGTCAAAAGAATTGTTGCTGGCGGAAAGGAAAGATTTAATTCAGTGAGCAAGGGACTCAGGGCATGTGACAGACGTAATAAGATTATTATGATTCATGATGCTGCAAGACCTTGTGTTACTAATCGAATGATTCTCGACAGCATTTCCGGTGCTAGAAGATATAAGGCGTGCACCGTCGCTATGCCAGTGAAGGATACGATTAAGATTATTGATGATGAGGGTTTTGGAGTGGAAACGCCTGATAGAAATAAGGTCTATCAGATACAGACACCCCAGACATTTGATAGAAAGACTTTGGAGGAAGCATATGAAAGGCTTCGTATCAGTGGTGATAGTGATATAACCGATGACACTATGGTGGTGGAGCGGTATCTGGATATTCATTCAAAGATGATTGAGGGGAGTTATGAGAATATAAAGGTGACAACTCCAGAAGATGTGAAGCTGGCAGAGATTTATTTATCGTAAAATTATAGAAGGGAAATTATAGAAGGG
>CACZRU010000200.1 GCA_902783605.1 uncultured Lachnospiraceae bacterium | reverse complement strand
TAATGAAGTCATACATAAAGAAAATACTTGCAATTGCAATACCTATAATGCTTTCAAATCTTATATCTCAGTTGCAGATGCTGATTGACCGTGTGTTCATCGGAAGACTTTCCCTTGAATGTATGAGTGCAGTGGGAAATGCATCTACACCTCTTTGGACCACCATGAGCACCATGTTTTCACTTACAACAGGTGCTACTATATTGGTCAGTCAGGCATATGGAGCAAAGGAAAATGATAAAGCCAAGGATTATCTGGCTTCTTTATTTAAATTCAATAATGCTCTGGGGCTCATTTTATTTTTGTTCTGGCTCCTATGTCCTCAGATTGCATTTAACCTGATGGGGGTAGATGAGAGCATAATCGGAATGAGTATAGATTATGCACACTTCTTTGCGCCAATATTTATACTTACAGGTATTGGTGCATCTGTCAGCTGTATGCTGCAGGTTTGTCAGAAGACACAGATCATGATTGCATATGGAGTCACCAGATCCCTAACAAATATAGTGCTGGATTATTTATTGATTTTTGGAAATTTAGGATGTCCTGCTATGGGAGTAAAGGGAGCGGCGCTTGCCACAACTCTGGCAGAACTTCTTGGTGATCTTATAGTACTGATATATGTACTGAGAGCAAAGAGTCTGGAGTTGAAGCCTAGTCTGGAACAGATACTAAAGTCAAAAATCAGACCATATTTTAGAACTGTGAGATTTGGTGCACCTACTGCATGTGAGGACTTTGCCTGGAATTTTGGAAATATCTATATGATTGCTATGCTGAATAAGGTTTCTATAGAAGCGACAGGTATTTATTCAATTGTATTTGGAGTAGAACTGATTGCAGTTGTATTGATTGGTTCTATAGGTACAGCTACACTTACTCTTTCCGGATATGAAACAGGAAAGAAAAATATTAAAGGTGTGTGGGATGTTGTAAAGAGTTCTATAGCTCTAAGCTGGGCCATAGGGATCATCAACCTGATTGTATTTATGGTGATTCCAACTCAGATACTTGGGCTGTTTACAAAGGATGCCAGTGTTATAGCGGCAGCACCAATCTTTCTTTTAATAGTCGGAATTGATCTGTTCCCGAAGAGTGGAAATATCATCTTCGGTTCTGGAATAAGAGGATATGGTGAGCCAAGCTGGATGCTTAAAACACAAATGTTTGGAACAGCATTTATTATCCTGTTCAGCTCCATTCTGGTTCTTGTTTTACATATGGGGATAGTTCAGATTTTTATTCTTATAGTAATGGATGAAACACTTAGATGTCTCATCAATTTCTGGAAGCTAAAGCATATAACAAAAAAGCAGCAGGGTGATTTGTAACATTTCACCCTGCTTGTTTTATTATAGGGGAAAGATTTAGTAATTCTGAATATTTACAATTAAGTAAAAAAATCATATAGTATTGTCCGTTTGCGAAAAAAACAGGAGAGTACGAATATGAAAAAAGATAAGCTTAAGCCAATGCTTTTCAGCGTAGTGAAAAACTATGATGGAAAGAAGTTTGCAACTGACATTGTTTCAGGAATTATAGTAGCCATAATTGCATTACCATTATCAATTGCTTTGGCGCTTGCTTCGGGCGTTGGACCTGAACAAGGTATATATACAGCCATTGTGGCAGGCTTTATCATTTCCTTCTTAGGAGGCAGCCGAGTTCAGATTGCAGGACCAACAGCTGCATTTGCAACTATAGTAGCTGGAATTGTTGCGAAAAATGGTATGAGTGGACTTGCTCTTGCTACAGTGTTGGCAGGAATCCTTCTTATTCTCATGGGATTTCTTAGACTTGGATCACTTATTAGATTTATTCCCTATACAATAACAACCGGATTTACTGCCGGTATTGCTGTAACAATACTTGTGGGACAGATTAAGGACTTCCTGGGGCTTACATATCCTAAGGGAACAGTAACCATTGAAACTATGGAAAAGGTTGAAGCAGTCATTAAGAACATTTCTACTATAAATGTGCAGGCGCTTATAGTTGGAGTGGTATGTCTTGCCATTCTTATCATTTGGCCTTATATATCAGAGAAGATTCCAGGTTCGCTAATAGCTGTAATTGTTGGAATTCTCATGGTCAAGCTTCTCAAAATGGATGTAAATACAATAGGTGATCTTTATACGATTAGTAACAAACTTCCAAGCTTTGCGATGCCGGATTTTTCATTAGCAATGATTAAAAATGTTGCTCCTGATGCGGTGACTATTGCCATACTGGCTGCTATTGAGTCACTTCTTTCCTGCGTAGTAGCAGATGGTATGATCAACTCACACCATAGATCAAATATGGAACTGATTGCTCAGGGAGCGGGTAACATTGGATCTGCACTTCTAGGTGGTATTCCTGCTACAGGAGCAATTGCCAGAACAGCAGCAAACATTAAGAATGGTGGAAGAACACCTGTTGCTGGAATAGTACATTCTATTGTCCTTGTGCTTGTTCTTGTGATTCTTATGCCATATGCGGCGCTAATTCCAATGCCAACTATAGCAGCTATACTTTTTATGGTTGCTTACAATATGTGCCAGTGGAGAACCTTTGTACATCTGTGTAAGACTTCACCTAAGAGTGATATAGTTGTGTTGGTTGTAACATTTGTTCTTACTGTTGTGTTTGACCTGGTAGTAGCTATTGAGATTGGCATGATCATGGCCTGCATCCTCTTTATGAAGAGAATGAGTGACGAGTCAGTTGTATCAGGCTGGAAGTATTATGATCCCGAGGAGGATCCTGATGGTATTGACCTGAAAGAAATTCCTAAGCATGTTCGTATCTATGAGATATCCGGTCCTATGTTCTTCGGTGATGCAGATAGACTTGCAGGAGTACATTTCAAGGACTTCACGAAGGTTATTATATTCCGTATGAGAGGAGTTCCTGCACTGGATGCTTCTGCAATGCATGCTATGGAGCAGTTATATGACAGATGTGAAGAGGCAGGAGTTCAGATGGTTTTCTCTCATGTAAATGAACAGCCTATGAAGACTATGGAGAAGAGTGGCTTTGTAGATAAGGTAGGCAGAGATAACTTCAGACCACATATTGATGATGCAATAGAGTGGGCATCAAATATTAATTAAAAAAAATACAAGAAAAAAGAAAAATCAGCCATGTCCGTTGGGAATGACTGATTTTTTTGCGCATTTTAAGTGGTACATTTTTAGATCATTTTTAGTTTTTGTTGCTCTTTTGTTGCCTTTTATGTAGTAAAATATCAGTATAAAAAGATACATAGGAAGGAGAAGATGATTATGACAAATGATAATGATAATTATAGCTAGGAACTTGATTTAGATACTCTTGAAGAAGTAACTGGTGGAGTTATTCTTGGACATCCTGATGTTATTGAAAATACTCTTGGCAACTTAAGTGCTGCTCAGGGTAGAAGAGGTGCTCAGGCATACTGCAAGTCTTGTGGAAAGCAGGTTACATATATTGGGGAGACTAGAGTGGCAGGCGGAAACACAGGACAGTATAAGTGCACCAATACAAGTTGTAAAGAATGTGGCAAGATTAAGTATAATGATCAGGTTGATTGGAAGTAAAAATGGTTGAGATACTTGAATCTGTGGAAAAAGCGAGAAGGATATTTTTATATTATATATTTTGATTATATGTGAATTAGAAAATTACTCAGTTATCCAAATGGGGAACTAAGTAATTTTCGTGCATTTAGATAGAAAAAAGATATGAAAAAATAATGATAAAGGCTTTTGAGAGAGTTGAATTATTGTTGAATAAATTATGAATAAATAATATCATTAGATATGGGATAATTTGATATGAAAAGTATTTCATAATGTGATGATTCTGGAAAGGAGTATATATGAAAAAATCACAGGAGATTAAACTTGTAAGCAATTTTGATGATATTGATGAAGTGTTAAATGAGGCTGCTAACTTTTCAAAAGATATGAATTATTCTGCAAAAGATGCGCTCAGAATCAGGCTTCTGACAGAGGAGACAATGTCCATGGTTCGTACAATGACAGGAGAAGTTGATCTTTCAATCTCATTTTCTGGTCAGGATGATGAATGCATAATTCAGGTTGAGACGGATACTATGATGAATCCACTTAAGAAGGTGGATATTCTTTCGGTTTCTGCTTCAGGAAAGAATATATCTGCGATAGGTATTATGGGAAAAATCAGAGATGTTTTTGAGACTGCGTTCATGATTCCTTCAGGAGCAGCATTTTCAGATTATTGTACTTCATCTATGATGATGGGGATGCCGATGGATGTATACTCAGGACAGCTTATGGACACAGTTTATTGGTCGCTTTCTGATTATAAGAACAATGTGGAATCTGAGGATGATTCTCAGGATCAAAGAGAACGCTGGGATGAACTTGAGAAGTCAATAGTATCCAATATAGCAGATGATGTTCAGGTAGGTGTGCGTGGAAAACATGTGGTTATGAGTATCATCTATAAAACAACAAATGCATAGACTTGGTGACCGGCATTATAATCAGTACGATGTTCAGTGTGAGTATGTAATTTGTTTATTATTTTCTGTTAAACAATGAATTATAGTATATAATTAAATACAGCGATGTGTATATTTTGAGGAGGTTTACTATGTTAAATATTGATAAGAAAACAGAGGGAAAAAAATTAGTTTTTAAGCTTAGTGGAAGACTTGATACAACTACTGCACCAGAACTTGAGACAGAAGTAAAGGGTAATATTGATGGTGTTGAAAATCTTGAGTTTGATTTTGCAGATCTTGAGTATATTTCATCTGCAGGACTCAGAGTTCTTCTTACTTCACAGAAAACCATGAATAAGCAGGGAAACATGGTTGTAAAAAATTGTTCTGATGAGATTATAGAAATATTTGATGTAACAGGTTTTTCAGATATCTTAACTATTGAGTAAACTGTCAAATGTATTAAATTATACGAAGTAAGGAGATTGGTGCTTTTGGGGATTAAGAGGGGTGCTAGTATCTAAACCATTTTCTTTATGCGGCCAGTATTATGTTTGTGGTGGGTTCACAGATGCTCTATGGCCGCTTTCTTACGTTGGACAGAAAACATATTTTGGTAGTAAGGAGGAAAACTCGTGAAAAAGCTTTCACCTAAAGGGAGCATGAATGATAGAATCGATACGGTTCTTTATAAGTTTCGTTCGAGAATGAGATCGTATCCACCAGGATTATGTCCGATATCGCTTTATCGGTCGCTTCTGCAGATTTCCATGAATCAGTCCTGCGGAAAGTGTATTCCGTGCAGAGATGGTCTTGTTGAAGTTGACAGGATGCTTCAGAGTATAATGGCAGGATCAGCAGATGAGACTGCTATCAAAAAACTGACAAAGATGTGTCAGATGATTGCCAAAACCTCTGATTGTGCAGTTGGTATTTCGGCCGCTCAGCTGATATTAGACAGTCTTGAGCAGTTTGCTGATGAATATGAAAGTCATGTTAAGGAACACCACTGTGTCTCCGATGTTAAGCAGACTATTCCTTGTATTACTAAATGTCCGGCTCATGTAAATGTACCTGGCTATATAGCACTGATAAAAGAAGAGGACTATGCTGGTGCAATTAAGCTGATTCGCGATAGAAACCCATTTCCAACGGCATGTGCATATGTGTGTGAACATCCATGTGAAAAAAGGTGTCGCCGAGCAATCATAGATGACCCGATCAATATTCGTGGGCTGAAAAAATATGCAGTTGATTCGGTGAAGGCTGATACAGTAGATAATCCAAAGAGGAATGTTTCTACGGGAAAGAAAATTAGTGTTATAGGTGCAGGTCCATCTGGAATGACAGCGGCATATTTCCTTGCGCTTATGGGTCACGCAGTCACCATATATGACGAACATGAGGAACCTGGCGGTATGCTTAGGTATGGAATACCTGAATATAGACTTCCTAAGGAAGAACTTGACCGTGATATAAAATCCATAATGTCTGCAGGGGACATTGAGTTTAAATCCGGTGTAAAGGTTGGCAGAGATATAACCTTTGAACAGCTTCGTAAAGATTCTGATGCAGTATATCTGGCAATAGGAGCGCAGATAGGTAATAGAATGCCTGTTGATGGTGCAGACGCTGGAAATGTAATACCTGCAGCTGATTTTCTTCAGCTCGTGTCAAAGGGTGAGATGAAGGATCTTTCGGGAAAGAGAGTGGCACTTATTGGTGGCGGAAATGTTGCTATGGATGCTGCTAGAACAGCGGTTAGAATGAATGCTAAGACAGTGCATGTATTTACCCGAAAGAGGGATGATTATACTGCTGTTCAAGAGGAAATAGTTGATGCTATGCAGGAAGGAGTTCGGTTCCGTACACTTCTAAGTTTTTTAAATATAGAGACAGACAAAGAATCAGGTGATGTCAGTGCGATATGGCTTCAGCCTGAAATTGTCGGAGAATATGATGAAAAAGGAATGATGACCACAGAGCATTCGTCAAACTATCCATATCGTTTTGTGTGCGATTACCTGATTCTTGCTGTGGGACAGAGAAGCGATACTCTTTCATTTGAAACAGAGGGCGTTCCAACAGAAAGAAGCAGAATACTTGCAAATGAAGAATGTATCGTCAGTGATATGGAGGGTGTTTTCTCAGGTGGGGACTGCGTTACAGGTCCCTCAACAGCAATAAATGCTATTGCTGCTGGACAGGTTGCGGCCTTTAATATTGACGAATATCTAGGGTATCATCATAAGATAAACACTGATGTGGAAATTCCAGTAGCACTTCCTAATCCTTGTATTCCTACAGGAAGAGCAGAGATAGAGAAGAGAGATCCTTATGAGAGAAAAGAGGGATTTGATGAAGTAGAACTTCCAATGACCTACGAAGAGGCAATGCGTGAATCCGGACGTTGTCTTAGATGTGATCACCACGGATGTGGTGTCTTGAAGGGAGGTCGTGGAGATGAGTGAAATGCTGAAAGAAGTAGTAAAAGTTATTATCAACGACATTCCTATAGAAATTGAGAAGGGAACGACTATCCTCGATGCAGCGCAGGAAAATGGTATTGAGATACCTACTCTTTGTTACCTGGTAGGTGTTTCGGATGTTGGAATGTGTCGTCTCTGTATGGTAGAAGTTGAGGGCTATGACAGCTTTCTTCCTGCATGCCGTACTAAGTGTATAGATGGAATGGTCATAACCACAGAGAGTGAAACGCTTACTGACTACAGACGAGAGATACTTAATCTTATTCTTGCTAATCATAATCTGAACTGCATGAACTGTCCTGCAAATGGTACATGTAAATTGCAGAAATTTTCTAACCAGTACAAGGCTGATAAGTCAGAATATCAAGGCTCCAGAATTATTACAGGGGATCCGGCTATTTCTGTATCTGATGATAATCCATATATCGCATTTGATTCAGAGAAATGCATTCAGTGTCAACGCTGTGTAAATGTGTGTCATAATATATCATGTAATGGTGTACTCGCTGGTGAAAGATGTGGCAACAAGACAACAATACTTCCGGTTTTTGGAAAGGACTATAAAACAAATGGTTGTGAGTCCTGTGGAAACTGTACAAGTGTCTGTCCAACAGGAGCATTATACCTGAAGAGGAAAAAGAATTACAGAAGCTGGGAGGCAACTCGAGTACTTACAACATGTCCGCATTGTGCTACGGGGTGCCAGTTTAACTTTATACTTAAAAATAATAAGATAGTGGATGTTGAAACTGTGGATGGTCCGGCAAATCACCGCAGATTATGTGTAAAAGGCCGTTCAGGCAGCTTTGATTTTGTTTATTCTAAGGACAGGCTTACTAAGCCACTTATAAAAGATGAGGCTACAGGTGAGTTTAGAGAGGCTTCGTGGTATGAGGCGATTTCATATACTGCCAGACGATTTATGGAACTAAAAGAAAAATATGGCGGGGATTCTCTTGCAGGATTTGCATGTTCAAGATCTGCCAATGAAGATATATACATGGTTCAGAAGATGGTTCGAACCTGTTTTGGAAGTAATAATACAGATAACTGTGCAAGAGTTTGTCACTCAGCTACAGTTGCAGGTCTTGCAAAGACTCTGGGGTCTGGAGCTATGACCAATCCAATATCAGATATTACCAAAGATGTTGACTGCATTCTTCTTGTTGGTTCTAATCCGGAAGAAGCTCATCCGGTAATAGGAATGCGTATTCGAAAGGCGGTTAAAAATGGAACTCGCCTTATTGTAGTTGATCCAAGAGATATTGGACTAACTAAGTCTGCAGATATTCATCTAAAACTTAGACCGGGAACGAATGTAGCATTTGCAAATGGAATGATGCATGTCATGATCAAAGAAGACTTGGTGGATCATGACTATATTGAGAACTTTACTGAGGGCTACGAAGAGCTTAAAAAGCTTGTGGAGGAGTATACTCCGGAGAAGGTGGCTGAGATATGTCATATTGATCCAGACCAGCTTATTGAAGCAGCAAGAATGTATGCTGTAGCCGAAAAAGCACCAATTATTTACTGCCTTGGTGTTACAGAACATTCAAGTGGTTCTGAAGGTGTTATGTGTATGGCTGATATGGCTGCTATATGTGGAAAGATTGGAAAGAGCGGTTGTGGTGTTAATCCTCTTCGCGGTCAGAATAATGTACAGGGTGCGTGTGATATGGGAGCACTTCCTACAGATTATCCAGGCTACCAAAAGGTGGATAATCCAGAGGTACAGAAAAAGTTCGAGCAGGCATGGGGAGTAAGTCTAAGTCCAAAACCTGGACTAAAGGCAACTGATGTTTTCCCCGCTGCAATAGAAGGAAATATTAAAGGACTCTATATCTGTGGTGAGGATCCAATAGTATCTGATCCGGATACACATCATATTGAGAAGGCGCTTGAAAGTCTGGAGTTTCTAGTTGTTCAGGATCTTTTTATGACAAAAACTGCTAAATATGCAGATGTAGTTCTGCCTGGAATCAGCTATGCTGAAAAGGAAGGAACATTTACTAACACTGAAAGAAGGGTACAGCGAATCAGGAAGGCAGTGACTCTTAGAGGTGATATGCGCCCGGATACGGACATTATCATAGATCTGATGAATGCTATGGGGTATAAGCAGGAGTTTATGACTCCGGCTCAGATCATGGATGAGATAGCTTCGGTGACCCCAAGCTTCCACGGTATCAGCCATGAGAGACTTGATAGAGAAGGTGGAATTCAGTGGCCGTGTCCAGAGAAGGATCATCCTGGAACTCCAATAATGCATGTTGGAAAACCTGTAAGGGGAAGAGTTCTTCTTTATCCTGCGGAATATAGACCTTCACAGGAATTGCCTGATGAGGAATATCCATATATCCTTTCAACTGGTCGTATATTATATCATTATAATGCTGCAGCTATGACGGCACGTTCAGAAGGACTTGTGGATCTGGCTGGAGAAGGATTTATAGAAATCAACTATCGTGATGCTGACAAGCTTGGAATTCAAAATGGAGAGAGAATCAAGGTTAGCAGCAGAAGGGGAGAGATAACAGCTACAGCTCGTGTTGGAAGAAAAGTGTCAGAAGGGGAAACCTGGATGCCATTTCACTTTGAAGATTCTCCAGTTAATATGCTGACTAATGCTGCACTTGATGACATAGCAAGAATACCTGAATACAAGGTTTGTGCAGTACAGCTAAGTAAGCTGTAAAGAGATGTTATAATAGTAATAAGAAAAAATAAATATGTGAATGTAGTAGATTAAAGTGTTGTAAAAATTGCTGTAAAAAAGATATGTATAAAAGTATTGTATAAAAGATTGATAGGGGATTGCCTATGAATGGTTTGATAGATGAGACTTTCCATACAGTGATAAAAGCTGGTGGTATGAAAGAAAGAAAAAAGGTTCCGTTGATCAAAGAACATAATCTTGCGATAAGTGTTAATGGGGAACAGGAATTCAGTCTTACCTGCATCAATGATCTGTTATATGAATTTGTAGTGGGAAGACTCCTGACAACAGGCTATATTCTGGGGATTGAGGATATAAAACTGATAAGCTTTGATCAAAGCTTTGAGAATGCAAATGCGATACTCAGATGCGATTCAAAGGGCAAAATACCAAAGCATAAGATGAAGAATGCTGCTCCAATTGAATGGAATCGTGAAGACATATTTGAATTGGCAAATGATTTCTCTGAGGGGATGCCAATTCATTCTGTGACCCAGAGTACACATAGCTGTTTGCTGGCTAAAGGAAGTACAGTTCTCTTCTCCTGCGAAGATATCGGACGGCATAATACCGTTGATAAGGCTGTTGGGTATGCTGTTTTAAATAACATTAATCTGGCAGAGTGTACTTTGTACATATCGGGAAGAATTCCTGTAGATATGATGCAGAAGGTGATATTTGCGCGTATTCCTGTAGTAGTTTCAAAGTCGGTGCCAACGATAGATTCTGTAAAACTTGCAAAGAAGTACGGAGTTACTCTTATTGCCAAAGCTTATCCAGATCAGATAGAAATATTTGATTGATGGGTTTTTATGTGGCACTGAAAGATTATTAAAAAAATTTATTAAAAAAGATTATTAATATGATGATTATATTTAGTGAATTATAAATAAAAGGCAGGTTGTGATGATGCATAATAAAAAATTAGCTGATAATAAACTTAGAGGAATAGCCATATTCTTTAATAAGAATAGCTTGTTATCAGATATAGTAATAATGATTCTCTGCTGTATTGCAGGACTGCTGGTTAAGAAGATGATTAACCCATTTGCGAACATGATAACAGATGCGCTTCATGTTCCTGGAGGGATATCAACTGCTTTTTCACTAATGTTTCTTGTAATTGCTTCAGGGATTACTGTAAGAAAATGGAATGCCAGTATTATGGGTTCCATGCAGGCGCTGGCAGCATTATCAATAGGAATGGTGGGAAGTATGGGAATACTTATGCCGCTAGCATATCTTATACCTGGCGTGGTAGTTGATCTTGTCATGCTTATTCCTGAGAAGAAGATATTTTCAGTCGGGACAAAAGCATTTTTAGCAAATATCATTAGTTCGGTATCGGCAGCGCTTTTCGCAGATATAATTGTATTTCATCTTCCGATAAAACCGTTGACTGTCTATTTGCTTCTGGCTGCAGTAAGTGGTGCTATATGTGGATTTATGGCGGGAGTAGTAATAGAAGCTGTAGAAAAGGCTAAAAATAATCAAAACGAAAAGTAATATTAAAAGTAATAATAATTATAAACAAAGAGAGTTTGACGATGGAGAATAAAGCTGAACAGAAGAATAAGATAGTTTTGATTGCAGTTATAATAGTTTTATTAGCGGTTACAGCAGGTGCAGTACTTTGGTATCTGAGCAGTCGTAATGAAGTACCTGAGAATTCGTTGGTGGTTGCAGCTGGCGGAAAGGAGCAGGTGTTAGATATTGATAAACTAAGCCTTGAAAGTTTTAGTGGAATTACTGTTAACGGAAAAGGCGAACAGAAGGATATAAATGCTGAAGGAGTTAAGCTTTCAAGTGTTATTGATGTATCAGATTATTCAGAAGTATCTGTAATAGCAGATGATGCATATTCAGTAGTTGTAAAAAAAGAAGAAATAGATAATGCCTGGCTTCAGATAGAAGAAGGAACAGCGAGACTTATTGTCTTTGGTGATAGTGATTCAAAGAGAAATGTGAAGAATGTTGTCAGGATAGAGGTTGAGTAAAAAGTTCGGGAGAATTTATGGGAAATACTTCGGAAGGAAGTTCATGTGAACATTCAGTTGAAGTGAAAGGCTTCTCTGCAATAATACTCGCTGGAGGAAAAAGCAGCAGAATGGGTCAAAAAAAATCCACTCTGCCTTTTAATGGGAAGTCATTTATAGATATAATTATTCAGAAGCTCGAAGAGATAGGCTTCGAGGATATCATAATATCTGGTTATGATTATAATAAAGAACGGTATACATATGTTGAGGATAAATATCAGGATAAAGGACCTTTGGCAGGAATACATGCAGGTTTAGAAAAGGCTGTTAATCAGTCTGTGCTGGTGATTACTGAAGAC
>CACZRU010000199.1 GCA_902783605.1 uncultured Lachnospiraceae bacterium | reverse complement strand
TTTTTCTTATAAAACATTTTTCTTATAAAACATTTTTCTTGTAAATAATAAAAACGTTCATGAACCAACTTCTTCTTGAAAAATCTATCTATTTAGAGCATTCTACGATCTTTCTACAAGCATCCTACAAGCACTCTACTCTGTAATTCGGTTCCTTACATCCATAAACTCATTTATAACCTCTTCATCTGGTTTTCTAGTCAGCAGACTAACCAATATGATTATGAGATATGTAACCACCATAGAAGGAATTACTGAATTGACGCCTAATATATCACATAAGGTAAGCTTGCTACCCTGAATCAGTATAACTTCAGCATATTTGAAGAACGGAACTGCTATAAGTCCAGACAGAAGTCCTGCCACGCATCCCGTCGCATTCATCCTTTTCCAGAATAATGACATTACCATCGTTGGTGAAAATGAGCAGCCAAGCGCAGCTATAAACACTAAGATCACACTTATATCCGTCGCATTCAGGTACGCAGCAAGAAGGAATACTATGACCCCTGTAATAATAATCGTAATAATTATATTTCTTTTCTCGTTTCTTTTTTTTGCCACAAACAGTCGGCCCTCAACAACAATATCCTCATAGATTGCTGAACAGACAGCATGTACAGCCCCCTCTATAGCAGACATAAAACCTACAGAAATGAGAATAAGAAAGATACCTGAAATTATAACTCCTCCCCCCTCATTTTCACGAATACTATAAAAAACCATATAGATATATCCTGACAAAGAATTTGTCAGCTCCTGAGGATAGAGGTAACCTCTAGACACCGCACCAAAGAATGCAGCAGAGACAAAAAAGATGAGCAGAAATATTATCATATACATTTTTCCATGACTTATATCCTTAGCTTCTTTCTCAAAGAAAAACAGGCCAAGCATAAATGGCATCCCTGATGCAAGCAGTCCTATGGAAATAAGCGAAGCCAGATCAGTGGCACTAAGAAGCTCTCCATTATGAAACAGAACATTCAGATATTCACTGACACTGCCCATAACATTTGTAGCCATCATATTTTTGACCAGTTCAACACTTCCAACTCTAAAGAACATGTAGAAAGCTACAGTCAAAACTCCTACAGTTAAAAAGATTGCCTTAATAATAGATACCTTTGAGATAAAATTCATTCCAAAAACACCTAAACCACAGCATATTATGATTATCACGATTCCTATCAGAGTAGTCTGACTAATCCCTGTAATCAGATTCCAAACAAATGCAAACTCTTTTAACAAAAACGATGCTATAACTATGGATAATATCGCAGTCTCAACTGCAGCAAGCGTCCTTGTAACATAACTCATTGATTTAAATCTATGCTCAAAATATCCCGGAACTGTAACTATTTTCCTATTCTTTTTTGCATATCTCATCAGTTTATAAGATTCCAGATTCCAGACAAGGATTAAACTAATTGCCACGCCAAGAAACTCCCAGAAAACCCCCGCACCAAAAAGGTATAGGTAAAATGGGAGCACCACCATACCAATAAAACCAGCTATAAAAACTGAAGAAGTAAAACTGATTTCCAGTTTGCTTGTTTTACCAATTAGCAGTTTCTTAACATTCATTAATCACGAGTCTCCATAACTATTATATAGTCGTTATTCTTTATACTTACCTTGCATTCTTCATCCATCAGTTCATTGCTGACTCCACGGCTTACATCAGCAGTCAGGGAAAAATCTTCCACCTCATACTTAAAACCTTTCATCGATACAACAGCCGAATCATTATACGGAAAGAAAGAAATGTATTTTCCAAACTGATTTTCCTTACTAAATAAAACACTTCCTTTAACAACACTAATACGATTATGCTTATCAAGAATACAAGCTCTAACTCCAGCATCAGCAGCCAGCTTCAGCATCCTTATACAAGCCAGTGTATGATCCATTCTCGTCCCCGTACATCCCAGCATAATTATCTCCTCAGGATTAAGAGATAAAGCGTACCTAAGAGCATGTTCTGCGTCAGTATCATCTTTTTCAGGGATAAGCTTTTCAATGGTTTGATCAGTTACATAATCAAAAACAGCCTTCTTTTCCTCTTCACTAAGTGAATCGAAATCGCCAATAAGTCTATCTATCCTAATATCATTTTCATATAGAATAAGCCCACCTCTATCAGCGCCGATCACATAAAGATCATCTATTGAAGAATATATTTCGTCTAGCTGTTTTAGATCAACCTCACCACCTGCAACTAAGAGACACTTCATTCTACTTTTCCTCACGAATAGAAATTAAAATAATTTAGAAAATCTTTTTTTCTAATATCAATCCTTGATAAGTTCCAAAAACTCTTTTGCATTCTCAGCGGTATTAGCACCAAAGACAGCAGAGCCTGCTACGATAATATTTACGCCAGAATCCAAAACTTCTTTAACATTATCTCTGTTTATTCCGCCATCCATCTCTATATCAAAGTCCAGCCCTTTAGCATCTCTAAGCTCTTTAACCTCCCTCGCTTTATCCAAAGCTTCAGGTATCAGCTTCTGTCCGCCAAATCCAGGATAAACACTCATAACCAGAACGCAATCTATTATTCCCATTACTGCTTCAATCTCACTGACTGGAGTATCAGGACTAATAGCCACACCTGCCCTGATTCGCGAATCCTTAATCTTTAGAAGATCAACCCTGAGATTAGATGTAGCTTCCGCGTGAATAGTTATATTGTCCGCTCCCAGTTGAATAAACTTATCAAAATATCTTGATGGTTCCTGTACCATCATATGAACATCCAGTTTGATATCAGGCACAGCTTCTTTTACAAACTTTATAACAGGAGGGCCAAATGAGATATTGGGTACAAATGCACCATCCATAACATCTACATGGATTATCTCAACGCCCACTCCAGCAACAGCCTTAAGTTCATCTTCCATATGACGAAAATCAATAGCAAGCATAGAAGGTGCTAATCTATTTTTCTTAATGTTTTCCATTATATTTTTCTTTATGTCATCCATTACCAATTCCTCCCCTCTTTTACCTCTTCGATCATTCTTATATAATTATTATATCGTTCTAATGCAATTGCTTGCTCAGCCAAAGGTTCATGTCCAGTTTTATTCTCTTCAACTCTCTTTTTCACAGCACAGTCAATCTCATTTATGTGCATACAGTCTGCGAACCTGCATTTTTCCTTAGATTCTTGCGTGAATCCAGGGGCTTGAAATTCAGGAATGTAATACTTTAGTTCAGTTTCATCTGTAACAATAAGCCGAACTGATGAATATCCTGGTGTATCAATAAGATAGGTTCCTTCATCATCAACCTTTATTATCTCCGACTGTCTAGTTGTATTCTTCCCTTTTCCCAGTTTTTTACTTATATCACCAGTTTCCCCTTCATAATGAGGAGCCAAGGTATTGATCAGAGTTGACTTTCCAACTCCCGAAGGTCCGGATAGAACTGTAGTCTTCCCGTAAATCAATTCCTTTATTTCCTCAAGTCCTTCTGAAGTTAAAGCTGAATATTTGATAATATCAACACCCGCATTTTCGTAGATATTTATAAGAGATTCTAGATCCGCATTCTTATTTTTGCTGCTGTCCAGATCCACCTTGCTAAAAACTATAGTACTCTTTACTCCCTGTTTCTCCATATTTACAAGAAATTTATCAAGCTGGAACAAATTTGGTTCTGGATGTGTACATGCAAAAATCACAAGCGCTTGATCCACATTTGCCACTTCTGGTCTGATCAGTGAATTTTTCCGTTCCTCAATATCAATAAGAACTGCAGTCTTTTCCTCTTCGCTTATAAGTTCAATCTGGGCTATATCTCCCACCAGAGGCTTTCTGCCTTGAACTCTGAACACGCCCCTCGCTCTTGTCTCAAAAACAACACCAGCGGCATCTACATAGTAGAAGCCGCCGATACCTTTAATTATTCTGCCTTTTATAGTTGTCATACTATCCCTTTATAAAAGATTCTTCGCTTTGCTTACTCATTCTCATAAGAAAGAGTCAGTGACTTAGTATACATTGTTGAAACGTCTGCACCATCAGAATTAACAACAGTATATGAAACAGTACCATTATTATATTCAAGTCCACCTGCTGAGCCCGATACAGGGATAGAAGCACCTGACTGGGTAACAGTATATGCAAGATGATATCCCGCATCGTCATTAATATATACATTTACGGTTACAGTACTATTAGCAAGTACCTCATCAGTTGTTGAAATACTTCCAGAAACTGTACCCTTATAAGTTTTTGTCTCTGCACCGTTACTTATAACTATATCAATAGTTGTACCTTCCTTAACCTCAGTCTTAGCAGGTACACTCTGTCTGATAACAAGACCTGAAGCAACATCAGAATTAAATTCATATGAAACATTTCCAAGTTTCAGATTATATGTTTCAAGACTACCCTTTGCAGTTGACTCTGTAAGTCCAGAAAGATCAGGAACTTCAACAGTTTTTTCTTCCTGTCCCTGACTTACGTAGATTACGACCGTATCTCCTGCCTTAGCCTTAGTTCCACCGGCTGGATCTGTATAGATAGCCATACCCTCTTCTACTTCATCATCAAACTTATATGATCTTGTAGGCTTAAAGCCCTGATCCTCAAGCATCTGATAAGCGTCATCTTCATCCATGCCCTTAACATCAGCAATAGTAAGTTCTTCAGCGCCAGCACTGACAGTAATAATAATCTGTGTGTCCTTTGCTATATCTGTATTAGCTTCAACATTCTGGCTAATAACATAGCCTTCCTTAACTTCCACAGAATTTTGTTCTGTGAACTGATAATTATTCAGTCCTAATTCTTTTAAATCCTTCTCTGCAGCTTTCTGGCTGAGTCCAACCACATCTGGCATCTTAACTTTTGCAACTTCTGTTGTTGCCTCAGTAGTTGTCTGCGTGTCCTCAGTGGTTGCTCTATTACTTCCAAAGCTGAACCACCCCATCATATTTCCAACAATTACAAATACAATAAGTGCAACAATGATTGCCGCTGCTATACCACCGATCATGACAGCCTTTTCAAGCTTAGGATCTGTATCAGGATCATAGCCTTCCTCTTCATCATCGTCATACCGGTTATCATCATAGCCATCATAATCATCATCAACCTTCTTAAGACCACCTCTTCGACTCTGTGGTCTCTCAACAGGCTCATCCTCATAATCATCATAAGGATCCTGCTGATTGATTAAAGCATCAATACGACTTCTGTCAGGTCGAACTTCTGATGAATCAGCAACTCTTCCAGCTCCCATGCCACCCTGCATTCCTGTCATATTCTGTGGTCCATCATAAGGCTTAGCAGCTGTTCCATTTTTAATCTTCTCTAATTCCTCTGCAGTAAACTGCTGAGTAGGAACGCCAGTCATTGTTGAAGGCGCAACAATTATATCAATATTTGGATTATCTTTAACTCGATTCAGGTCAGCTATAAGCGCTGCAGCTGTAAGATATCTTCTTTCAGGCTTCTTTTGAGCAGCCTTCAGAATAATCTTCTCAAAGCTTGGATATATATCCGGATACAGCTGTCTTGGCGGAATCATATCATTCTGAATGTGCATAAGAGCGATAGCAACATTTGTATCACCCTCAAATGGTACTCTTCCTGTAACCATTTCGTACATAGTAATACCGAGAGAATATATGTCGCTTCTCTCATCACTGTATCCACCTCTTGCCTGTTCTGGTGATATATAATGAACGGAACCTATTCCAGTTGTAGACATAGTTGTTGAAGTTGCAGCCTTTGCTATACCAAAGTCTGTAACCTTAATATTTCCACTCTTAGATACAATTATATTCTGTGGCTTAATGTCACGATGAATGACATGGTGTTCATGAGCAGCTTCAAGACCCGATGCAATCTGAATAGAAAAATCGATAGCCTGTGCCATACTTAAACGGCCATTTAAGTTGATATACTCCTTTAATGTAATGCCTTCAACGAGCTCCATTACAATAAAGTATCTTCCATCATCTTCACAAACATCATAAACACTAACAATATTTGGATGTGTTAGACCTGCTGAAGACTGAGCTTCGGCTCTGAACTTTGATACAAAATTCTGATCTGAGCTGTAATCTGACTTCAGGACCTTTATGGCAACAAATCTTTTAAGCCTTTCATCCTTAGCTCTATATACGGTGGACATACCACCAGTTCCAACGACATCTATTATTTCATATCTGTCGTCAAGTATTGTTCCAGGTTTTAACATAGTCTACTCCATTTATCTATATCGAAACTATTACTACAGAAATATTATCATTTCCACCATAATAATTTGCTCTGCTAATTAATGTAGATACAGCCTCATCCAGGACAGGGTTATCCTGAACTATATCCTTAATCTCATCATCCTCCACCATATTTGAAAGACCATCTGAACAGAGAAGCACTCTGTCGCCCTCTTCCAACGGAACCTCAAAGAAGTCTGGCATTGCCTCGTCTCTTGATCCCATAGCTCTGGTTATTATATTTTTTTCAGGATGATTTCTTCCTTTATTTCGCTCAAGCTGTCCACTTCGTATTAATTCTTCAACAAGAGAATGATCCATCGTAATCTGTTTGATAGAATCATTTATGACATACAGTCTGCTGTCACCTATGTTCGCAACATAAAGAATGTTGCCCATTAATACAGCAACAACCATTGTTGTTCCCATTCCCATCTTATCCTTGTCTTTCTCAGACTCCTTATAGAGTTCGTTGCTGGCATACACCAACGCCCTCTTAAGAAGGGATATAGGACTCTTAACTGTGGACTTGCGAATAAAGTCTATAACAACACTAATAGCATATCTGGAAGCAAAATCACCTGCCGCATGTCCTCCCATTCCATCTGCAACTATATACAGATTGGGAAGCGGTCCAATAGGTGTATTACTTACAAATATGCTGTCCTGGTTATTACTTCTCTTTCTACCCTTGTCAGTCCTTCCAGTAGATATAAGACTCATAAACCATACTTC
>CACZRU010000198.1 GCA_902783605.1 uncultured Lachnospiraceae bacterium | reverse complement strand
TAACAAGCTCTTCAATCAGGGTATGATCTGTGGTCGTGACAGAGTTACAGGAAAGCCAACCAAGATGTCTAAGTCACTTGGAAATATTGTTTCTCCTGATGATATCGTTCGTGATTATGGTTGTGATACACTTAGACTTTATGAGCTTTTCGTTGGACCACCAGAAGCAGATGCTATCTGGGATGATGCAGGTATCGATGGTATCTACAGATTCATCAAGAGATTTTATACAGTTGTTATGGATAACCTTGAGAAGGATGCTAAGGAGACAGAAGAGACTCTTAGACTTCGTCATGGTCTTGTAAAGGATGTAACTGAGAGACTTGAGAGCTTCAACCTTAATACAGTTATCTCTGCATTCATGGAGTATAACAATAAGTTCGTTGAGCTTACAAAGGGCGATGGTGTAGATAAAGAGACACTTAAGACGGCTGTTAAGCTTATAGCTCCATTTGCTCCTCACCTTGGTGAAGAACTTTGGGAGGTGCTTGGTGGTACTGCTTCTGTATTTGAAGAGGCTTGGCCTGAGTTTGATGAGAAGCATCTTGTTACTGCAGAGATCACACTTCCTGTTCAGGTTTCTGGAAAGACAAGACTTACAATCAGTGTTCCGGCTGATGCTTCTAAGGATGAAATCCTTGCTGCAGCTAAGGAAGCTCTTGGAAATAGACTTGATGGAAAGACAATAGTTAAGGAAATATATGTTCCTGGAAAGATTATCAATATAGTAGCTAAATAAATGTTTACAAAATTACTTAGAAGAAATCTTATAGCTGTACTTATACCGATTCTTATCATTGAGGTGTTGATAATCCTTATGATATTTCAGCTGAATGTGCTGGAAGAGTATTCCTGCCATAGGATTAATACTTTGGAGGGAGTGGACCTGCTTTATGAGGAGGGAGTTCAAAATATATCCTTCCTCTGTGAAGAGGTTCCGGAATATCTGGGTTTTGATGATGTAAGAACAAATGACGAGATAGCTGGAAGATATTATTATCTTTATGAAGGTAACAGTATTCGTATCTTGGTCCTAACTGATAAAACCTATGAGAATCTCAAATCAGGTGGCAGCTATGACATATATGGAAAACTGGTTCATGACGACCTTAAGAACGAATATATAGAGTCTGCTCTGAGTGAAAAGTTTGAGAAAAAAGTTGGTCAGAACAGTGATGCATTTGACGGCTTCGTTAAACCGATAATTATTAGTGAGGTTGAATATCCTGAGTTTAAAATTTCAATCATAGATCATTCATCACTGGTTATTTCAATAATAATTATGATTACTGTGCTTTATTCTATTGTGGCATTTGCATGTCCTTGGATTATGGTTGGTTTTAACTATAAGGATGTGGCAAAGAAGAGAATTGACGCTATTGAAATTTTAGATAGGGAGATGGAAGAGAGTCTCGAGAGTGAAGAAGGAAATGTATTTACTACAGAGAACTATATCATCTGCGCATATATGTCACATATCAAAGTGATTAAGAGATAGTAAATAAGAGATAGTAATTAATTTAGTGAATATAATAAAAAAAGCTTTGCATATAGAATTATTTATTAGAATAATTTATTTGCAAAGCTTTTTCATTGTTATTATTTATTATAATCGCTATTTAAATTTTTATTAATCGCTTTAGTCTTTCTTATCAGCAGCATCTTTAACTTCTTCGACTTTATCAGCTGCGACATCTTTAACTTCTTCGGCTTTATCAGTAGCAGCATCTTTAACATCTTCAGCTTTATCAGCTACAGCATCTTTAACTTCCTCAGCTTTGTCAGTTACAGCATCTTTAACTTCCTCAGCCTTGTCAGCTACAGCATCTTTGATTTCTTCAGCTTTATCAGCAGCGGCATCTTTAATTTCTTCAGCTTTATCAGCAGTAGCTTCTTTAATTTCTTCGACTTTATCTTCGGCGCCATCTTTGATTGAAACATAATCTCTTTCACCAGCGACATCTTCACCGTTAAATTCAGTAGTGAATGCGGTATCGAAGGAGTCGAGAATTATCTCATCATCTTCAAATATATCGTCATCCTGAGCGGCTTTCCATTCATCAGCTTTTGCCTTTATATCTTTGGCAGCAACCTTTGCCTTGTCTTTTAGATCATAAGCTGTATCTTTAGCTTTTTCCGAATAAGTCTTAATCTTACCATCTACATCATACTTAGCATTAAGATCCTTATAGACTTCAGTTTCTCTTATTTCCTCCTTGAAGAGATATGCAACCCCAGCAACTGCAGCAGCGGCTGCTGTAAGTGCTAATAAACCGCCTAATGGATTTCTTCTTCCCATAACAATAACCTCCTTATTATGTTGTATAGATAAGTTAAATCTAAAAAATATTCTAATAGAAAACAATCTAAAAATCAATGGTAATAAATGATTAAATATGATACTCTATAGTAGTTGAAAAAGAGGTGGAAAAGATGATAGACAAAATTAAATCGATAAAAACAAATCTTGAACTTGCTAGTCTTCAGTTGGATAAAAAATCTGCAAGAGTGGCAATTTTTAGATTGATTGTATTCTTTGCTGCATTGGTATCATTTATTGTTGGGTTTAAGAATCATCTTATAATCTTGGTGATTCTCGGAGCAATACTGGCAGTGGTTTTTATTTCTCTGGTTAGATATCATGCCATTATTGATGAAAGGATACTTGAATATAAGGCTAAGGTCGGTGTGCTTAATAGATACATTATGAGACTTAGTGATAGATGGAAGAGATTTGAGGATACCGGTGCCGAGTTCCTTGATGATAAAGATACCTTATCTCGTGATTTGGATCTCCTTGGAAAGAATTCGTTGTTCCAATTCATTTCCATCGCTCATACAGATGCAGGCCGTAAGAAACTTGCTGAGAGTCTTTCGTTAAAGAATTTTGATATAAAGAATATCTCACGTCGATATGAAGCGATTACAGAACTTTCTCAGAAAACTGAATTCCTTGTTGATTTTGAAGCTTTATCAGAAAGAATTGTGAGCAAGAGAGAACATGCCATGAGCAAGCTTATGACATCTGATGTTGATGGTGAAGATGAAAATGGTTCTGAAAATAATTCGGAAAATAGTTCTGAAAATAGTTCTGAGAAAAAGAGAATTCAAGACGATACACTTCCTGTTTGGATGTATCCTCTTATGATCATAATCCCGCTTATGAATATAGCGTCTATAGTATCAGTGCTTATTTTTGATGCGAACCCAATAAGGATAATATTTACATTTATTTTGGGAGTGGCTGCAACATGGGGGACTATGGGGTATCACAATGTTATAGCTGAAAATTTATATAATTATGGAGCTGGAGCTAAGGATTTGCAGTCGATGCTTAAGATTCTTTCGGATCAAAGTTTTGATTCCGAACTTCTGAAAAAAGTGCATGAGAGGACTGCAAGCAGAGATGGACTTCTTAGTTCGCTTAATTCTCTTGGAACTATAGCAACCCTTGATAACATGGCATTTAATCCTTTAGTTCATCTTATCTTATCGGGCTTTTTTGCCTGGGATTATTTTATCGATTTTTTGATGGCAGGGTGGAATAAGAAGAATAAAGGTGTTATTGAAGAATGTGTAGATATCGTAGGTGATATTGAGGAACTAGGTTCACTGGCTGTTTTATCTTATGTAAGAAATACCAGCCGTCCAGAAATTATTATGGATAATAAAGATTTAACTATTAGTTTTACTGGTTTATATCATCCTCTGCTAAATATGGAGACGGTTATCTCAAATGATTCTGATATTAAGGATAAGCTTACAATTATTACTGGATCTAATATGTCAGGAAAAACCACTTATATGAGAACTATAGCCATTAATATGGTACTTGCATATACTGGTTCTGGTGTTTGTGCTGACCATTTTAAAGCTACTTTCATGAAGCTCTTTACTTCTATGAGGGTTATGGATGATGTGGCTGGTGGCATTTCTACTTTCTATGCTGAAATTCTTAGAATCAAAGAAATGTCAGAGTATGTTTCGTCTATAGATGGTGATGTGGATAAGAATATAGATAATGATAAATATAAGGTTCCTGCACTTTGTCTAATAGATGAAATATTCAAAGGTACCAATTCAGCTGATAGAATAGTTGGAGCGAGGGAAGCGCTTAGCAAACTATCAAGTTCGAATGCCATGGTTATAGTTACAACCCATGATTTCGAACTCTGCGATATAACTACGGCTGATGGTGAAAGTGCTAGAAATTGCCACTTTGAAGAGTTTTATGTTGGTGATGAACTGAAGTTTGATTACAAGCTTCGTGAGGGCAGATGCACCACTAGAAACGCTATGGCTTTGTTAAAAATGGCGGGTCTTGTGCAAAATTAACAATTATTTCTGTCAAAATTCTACAAAGTGCCGTTGATAAAATAATAGATTTTATTTATAATTATAGTGTTAACATTATTGTATTGGGTTAACATAATTTGTAAATTTTTTAGTATTTTTTATGAGGAGGAATGGAATATGGCATTACCAGCTAATATTACCGGCAGCGATAATAATGTTCTATCCATAGCGGCTTCGAACAATAAGGGGTTACTTATTAGATTCCTTAACGAACAGGTTGAGGATGGTTTCTATGCTTTAGTTATTGATTATTTAAAGGATAGTAACTTTGATCTCAAGAGCATGAGCGTTGATGATGATGTAAGAACTCAGTGTACCAAGCTTTATGAATTAGGCGAATTCGTTGATGAAAACATCAAGGCAAAGGGAAGATATGAGATTGATGAGTGGATTGAACCTCTCTTCAAGTTTGTGTATGGCGAGATTGATCCATCTGATATCGACGCGCCTATCAATACAACTGGTATATATCGATACAGTATTTGGCTGATTTATTTATATCAGAGAGAGAAGTTTGGCGAGGCAATGAGACTTATCGGTGAGAGAATTGCTCCACTTCTTATTAATGTCAGCTATCAGATACTTGAGGATGATGATAGACCTAAGAATTTTGATAAGGGTCTTCTTGGATATCTGGATCTTATAAATGTAGTAATGGATATGGGACTTCCTACATCCCTTGCTAACTCAGATGCATATCTGAGCAACCTTGAGGTTCTTTATGACTATGTTGTTGAGGATCCTCATGTAGGTAATGATTATAAGACTCAGCTTTCAATTGGTCTTTTCAATACATTTATCGCTAACAAGGATTATAATAAAGCATTTGAGTTCTACGGGCTTAATGCTGAATATATTCCAATCGATAATATGGCTGTTTATGAGAGCTTTAAAGAACTCATTAGAAACATCAATACTACACAGGATACAAGCGTACTAAGCAGAAATGTGCTTACAGCCATTTCAAAACAGGAGCTGTATAACAAGAGGATTGATACTCTTATCAATGAAGTTTCGGCATTTGTTAAGAAAGTATATCTCTACATTGAGAATGAGCCTGACATGAAGAAGAATCTTCAGATTCTTGGTGCAGGTGCACAGCTTTCTGGTAAAACAAATATATTTGAAGGTCTCTATGAGTATAATCTTGTATTTTATGAATGTGGAATTAAAGAGCTTGTTAACTCTGATGTAACAGGTCGTCCATGGGAAGAAAAGTATGAGATCCTTGAGAAACTCTATACAACTCTGAATGTAGTATTTGATGGCTATAATGTATATGAGCTTTCAAATAAGATTGAGCATCAGTATGTTGAGATTACTTGGATTAACGATTATGTAAATGCGAATCCATCACTCCTGAAGATGTTCTTTAGTATCAAGGAGAAGATTAAAGCGTTTAAGGTTCGTAAGAATGCTATTCTTGAGAGATCAAAGACAAACTATGAGATTAAGCAGATGATTGATGATCGTCAGAAGACGCTCGTATTCATGGCTGCAGAGGATATGATCGTAAATGGTCTTAATGGTGGAAGAATTGCTGTAATTAATAGTGAATATGATCCAAAGGTTGCAGAGAAGCATCTTGTAAGAACATATGATGATATTGTTGTTCCAGCAAGATATAGAAAAAATGATTCTGGTTCTGGTAAGGGTGGTGGACTCTTCGGAAGAGGCGTATCTTCATCAATGGATGCGGATCTTAAGTCACTTCTCGATGACTCAAAGATTGAAGAGATGATGCTTAAGTCAGAATGGCTGTGGCATCAGCATGACACAAAGGGACAGTCTGAGCAGTCACCTCAGGAAGCAACATATTCAGTTGTTTGTCTTGTTAAGGCGGCAGAGAAACTTCTCGATAAGAAGGGTGGCGCAACACAGGTTAAAGCCGAGACATCTCCTAACAAGAAGGTTATTATTACAAAGACTGGCAAGGTTATAGAGCTTTCAGATGAAGGTTCACAGACTCCATCTGGTTCAAATAGTGTTTCAACACCTTCAGTAGTTGAAAATATTAACAACATTCAGGCAATCCTTAAGGATAAGTCAGATGAGAATGTTGAATATGTTAAAGACTATGTAAATGACTGGATTGATACACTTATGAAGGCTAAGTTCGATATGGATACAATGCTTTCACTTTTTGAAGCAGAAGAACTTAGAACCAAAACCTTCCAGGTAATCAAAAAGCTTAGAGCAGATATCCTGTAATATTTTAAGGTAATGCTTTATAGGTAATGCTTTAAAAAATGTTTTAAAATAAGAAATAATAAAAAGCACTTTTGAAAGTTTATCTTTCTAAAAGTGCTTTTTTATTATCTGTTTTTTATTATCTGTTTTTTATAATCTATTTTACGTGATTTATTTTTTTGTGATTTATTTTTTTGTGATTTATTTTTTTGTTATTTATTTTTTGCGATTAATTTTTTGCGATTTATTTTTTTGTTATCATCCCATGCTTTCTTAGGTACAGCTTCATCACTGGTTTTTCCAGGTATCTCTTTAGAACTATCTGAATTTCTTCCTTTTTGTCTATCTGGTTAACAAGTATACAGTGGAGCTTTGCGTTATTTGCTCCTAATATATCAGTGAATATCTGATCTCCAACGAACAAAGTATTGTCTTTATTGGTTCCAAGTTTGATCATGACCTTATTGAATCCGCTTGCGGATGGTTTTCCTGCTTTAAATGCATATTCGCAATGAATTGGTTTGTTGAATTCTCTTACTCTGAATTCTCCGTTGTTTGATACAAATCCAACTTTAAATCCTATATCTTTAAGTCTTTGAAATAGTTCTAATGATCTTTCGTCCTGCATTGCTCCGTGTGGGACGAGAGTATTATCTATATCAAATAGTACAGCTTTGTATCCTTTTTTAAAGTATTTTTCAAAAGGTATACTGTAGGTTGAATCATAGTATTCGTCTGGAAAAAGAAATTTACCCATTTGTATTACTCCTTAATTAAAGAAATTATGTACCGCTTCAGCGGCTTTTATATTCATGCCATTAACGGCTGTTAGTTCTTCAATGCTTGCATTTTTTATTGCATCTATATCTTTAAAGTGAAGAAGCAAGGCTTTTCGTCTAGCAGGCCCGATACCCTCTATATCATCCAAGATAGAATGAGTCTGACCTTCATTTCTAAGTTGTTTATGATAAGTGATAGCAAAACGGTGAGTTTCGTCCTGTAGAGCAGTTATCATATGCATTGCTTCGCTGCCTTTAGGAAATGCAACCTCTTGATCTTTATAGTATAACCCACGTGTCCTGTGGTTGTCATCCTTAACCATTCCACAGACCGGTATATCGAGTCCAAGACTATCAATAACCATTTCTGCGATGTGGACCTGACCTTTACCACCGTCCATCATGATAACATCAGGAAGTCTTCCTAAGGAATCATTTGTGTAGCGGCGAGAGAGGACCTCTTTCATGGATGCATAGTCATTGGGTCCTTCGACTGTTTTTAGTCTAAATTTTCTATAAGCATTTCGTTTTGGCTTACCATTTTCAAAGACAACCATGGAAGCAACGGAATGATATCCAGCTGTGTTTGATATATCAAATGCTTCCATACGAAAGGCACTATCCACTGTAATCTTTGTGTTCAGTCCTATAATATCAGCAATTTCCTGACAGGCACCAGTTGTTCTTTTTTCCTGTCTCTTTATTCGTTCGATATCTTGTGCCAGAACTAATTTAGCATTATCCTCGGCAAGCTTGATCAGTCCCTTTTTTTCACCTCTTTGTGGCTGAATAATATGAACTGCCTGTTTTTTTCTGTCTGAAAGATATTCTGTTATTAGAGTTTCTTCATTAACTGGAACTAGTGTAAGTATCTCCTTCGGGATAAATGGAGTACCTGTGTAGTATTGTTTTATAAATTCTGTTATTATTTCAGAATCGATATCTGATTCAATTGTATTGTTTTCAAAAAAACTATTTTCATAATTATCATCTTCAAATGACATATGATGATTCTCTCTACCAAGAAGAGTGCCATCTCTGACAAAGAATATTGAAATCACAGCATCACTTTCGTTTCTAGCCAGTGCGATGATATCTCTATCTTCAGAACTTGTGTTCTGAGCTCTTTGTTTCTCGGAAATTTTGGAGATGTTATCAATCAGATCTCTGGTCTTTGCTGCTTTTTCAAACTCTAGAGCTTCAGCGTATGATCTCATTTTTTCTTTAAGTTCATTTACGATATCTTTAGTGTTGCCATTTAAGAAGTCTATAGCCCTATCGATATTTTTCATGTAATCTTCAGCTGTAATATGTCCCGCGCATGGAGCAGGACACTCGCCAATCTGGTAGTAGAGACAGGGCCTGTCATTATATGGACCATTTCCCAAGTCACGTTCGCAGTTACGAATGTTGAAGACTTTCTTGATCAATGAGATGGTTTCTTTAACAGCCTTTTTATCAGTAAATGGTCCAAAGTACATGGACTTATCACGGCCCATTCTATGGCTTCGGACAATTCTAGGAAATGCGTCATTTATGGTGATTTTGATGTATGGGTAGCCCTTGTCATCAGTCATAAGAGTGTTATACTTAGGGCGATGTTCTTTGATCAGGTTACATTCCAGTACCAGGGCTTCCATCTCTGAAGCAGTGATAATGTACTCAAAATATGCTATCTGGGATACCATTTTGGCTATTTTGGGAGAGTTATTATGACCATGGCCTGCACGAAAATACTGGCGGACTCTGTTGTGCAGGTCTATTGCTTTGCCAACATAGAGTATCGCCTCGTTTTCATCATGCATTATATAAACTCCTGGCTTGTGAGGGAGTTTTTTTAATTCTTCTTCGATATCAAATGTTTCCATAATTAGATATTATACAAGAAGAATGAGAATTTGAAAAATGGTTTTAGGAAGTGCTTAGATAAGTTTAGATAAGTTTCGAAAACTCTGGAAAATGGAATAATATCATTTTTATATATGTTGTAGAAATTTATTATAGATAAACTACAGTTTAATATAGTATAATATTAATGTTGCGTAAGTTTGGAATTATTATAAAATGACACATTTATAAGTTGTTTATTAATAATACTGACTATAAAACAAATAAATATGGAGGGGCTATGCAGGAAGAATATTATGTTACATTAACTCAGTTTATTGATAAGCTGAACCTTAAGAATCATACTCCGGATATTGATACAGATAAGATTCGTATTGTTGATCCGGATATCAATAGACCTGCACTTCAGCTGGCAGGATTTTTTGAACATTTTGATAATAACAGAATTCAAATATGTGGAAATGTTGAGCATGCATACATAGCCGATATGCATACAAGAGAAGAAAATATTAAGATCTTTGATACTCTTTTCAGTCATGGAATCCCTTGTCTTGTGTTCTGTCGAGATATTGAGCCTTATGATTTCATTATCGAAGCGGGTAAAAAACATGGAATACCAGTTTTGACAAGCAGTGCTACCACATCTTCATTTGTACATGAAACAGTTAGATATCTTCATGAAGAACTTGCTCCAAGGACGTCAATTCATGCCGTTCTTGTAGATGTATTCGGTGAAGGTATCCTTATCATGGGAGACTCTGGTATAGGAAAGAGTGAGGCTGCTCTTGAACTTATAAAGAGAGGTCATCGTCTTGTTGCTGACGATGTTGTTGAAATTAAAAAGATCAGTGATGAACAACTTATAGGTCAGTCTCCAGAAATTACAAGACATTTCATCGAACTAAGAGGCATTGGTATAATTGATGTAAAAACAATGTTTGGTGTTGAGTGTGTAAAAATTTCTCAGCAGATAGATTTGGTTATTAAACTTGAAGAGTGGAACAAGGATGCAAAGTATGACAGACTTGGACTTCAGGATAATTATACTGAAATTCTGGGTAATAAGATTGTTTACCACTCGATACCTATTCGACCTGGTCGTAATCTGGCTATCATAGTTGAGTCAGCAGCTGTTAACCATAGACAGAAGAAGATGGGATATAATGCGGCTCAGGAAATGTATAACCGTGTAACAAGTGGATTGAATTCAAATTAAATTCAAATTAAATTCAAATTGAAATCAAAAAATAATATAATTAGATTTACTAATCAAATATAAATCGGAGGAAATAAAATGGCAAATTATTTATTTGGAGTTGATATTGGAGGAACAACAGTAAAAATTGGACTTTTCAATGTTTCAGGAGAACTTCTTGAAAAGTGGGAGATTACCACAAGAACGGATGATGGTGGTGCATATATTCTTTCAGATATTGCAGAATCTGTAAAGGCTAAGATGGAAGAGAAGGGCATCCCAAAAGATGATGTAAAAGGAGTTGGAATGGGTGTTCCTGGACCTGTTAAGGAAGACGGAACTGTTGTTAAATGTGTTAATCTTGGCTGGGGAGTATTCAACGCTGCTGAAGAACTTGGCGGACTGCTTGATCTTCCAGTAAAAGTTGGAAATGATGCTAATATGGCAGCACTTGGTGAGTTCTGGCAAGGTGGTGGAAAGGATTATCAGAATGTCGTAATGGTCACCCTTGGAACTGGAGTTGGTGGTGGTATAATCATCAATGGAAAGATTCTTGCGGGAGTTAATGGTGCCGGTGGCGAGATAGGTCATATGACTATAGATTTAAATGAGCAGGATGCATGCAACTGTGGAAAGAAGGGATGTCTTGAACAGTATGCTTCTGCAACAGGTATCGTAAGACTTGCCAATAGAGCTCTTCAGGCAAGTGACAAGCCTTCAAAGCTGAGAGAGGTTAAATATATTTCTGCTAAAGAAATATTTGATGCTGCTAAGAGTGGTGATGATATTGCTCTTGATCTTGTAGAAGAACATGGAAAAAGACTTGGATATGCACTTGCAAATGTTGCATGTGTAGTTGATGTTGATGCATTTGTTATTGGTGGTGGAGTTTCAAGAGCAGGTCAGATTCTAATTGAAACAACAAAGAAGTACTTCCAGCAATATGCATTTCATGCTTGTCGTAATACAAACTTCGAATTGGCTAAGCTTGGAAATGATGCAGGTATGTATGGTGGTGCCGCTGCTGTCATCTAGTACAAATATACAGTAAATTTACATAAAATATATTTTTTTTAACTATTTTTGTGAATTGAAAAATCCAACCCTATAATGTAGTATATATCATTGTAGGGTTGGTTTTCTTATATTTTCCAAACTAATCCTTTATAAGTACCTAAAAATAAAGATATTTTAAATATAAAAAATACGAGATGGGATTATCGGTTTCCAATCGATAACTTGATATAGATGAACGGATACGAATTATTAGAAAATGAAAGCATGGCTAATCACTGTACCTTTAAAGTGGGTGGAGTTGCTAGTCGTGTATATAAGGTTTTCAGTATAGAAGGACTGGAAAATGTTCTTAAACTGTGTACAGAAGAAGGAGTAAAACCACTTATTCTTGGAAATGGAAGTAATATTCTTATTTCTGATAAGGGGATATCTACTCCTGTTATTATAATTGATAAAGGATTTGATAAGATCCAGGTGGACGGTGATATTATTAAAGCTGAGGCGGGTGCTATGCTTTCGGTTATATCACGTCAGGCTTTGGAAAACAGTTTAACTGGAATTGAGTTTGCGTCTGGAATTCCTGGAACTGTCGGTGGTGCCGTAGTAATGAATGCAGGTGCTTATGGCGGAGAGATGATTAATGTGGTTAAAGACGTTGACGTCATAATGAATGGTGAAAGACGTACGCTTACTAACCAAGATATGAATTTTTCATATAGACATAGTCGCGCAATGGATGAGGAGATGATTGTTGTCGGCGTTACTCTTAAGCTTACTCCTGGAAATAAGGAAGAGATTTCTGCTACCATGAATGACTTTAATTCCAGAAGAAGAGATAAACAGCCACTTGAATATCCAAGTGCTGGATCCACATTTAAGCGTCCAGAGGGATATTTTGCAGGTAAGTTAATTATGGACAGCGGACTTGCAGGTGCGAGTGTAGGTGGTGCAATGGTCAGCACAAAACATTGTGGTTTTATCATTAATAATGGAAATGCTACAGCTACAGATATATATAATCTTATTAGAAATGTTCAAGCTACTGTAAAGGATAAATTTGGAGTGATGCTTGAACCAGAAGTAAAACTAATTGGGGAATTCTAGTTTTTTAATTCTAGTTTTTAAATTATTAAGGAGAAGTAATGAGATTTGTTATTGTTACGGGGATGAGTGGTGCTGGAAAATCAACAGCACTTAAGGCACTTGAAGATACAGGTTATTTCTGTGTTGATAATCTTCCGGTTGCACTTATTACAAAGTTTGTTGAATTATCAAGTGATTTTGAATTTAACAATGATAAAGTTGCTATTGGAATAGATATAAGAAGTGGTGCATCTCTCGGTGAACTCAGTGAGATTTTAAATACACTGAGAGAAAATAAGTTTAATTATGAAATCCTTTATCTGGATGCTAACAATAAAACTCTTGTTAAGAGATATAAAGAAACTAGAAGAGAACATCCGCTTGCTATAGGTGGGAAGCTTATAGATGGCATAGAAGAAGAACGAAGCAGAATTGATTTCCTGAAGGGACTGGCAGATTATAAGATAGATACCACAGGACTTCTCACCAGAGAACTGAAGTCAGAGGTTCTGAAAATCTTTTCGAATGATAAAGATTATAATAATATGATTGTGACTATTATGTCCTTTGGATATAAGTTTGGAATTCCTCAGGATGCCGATTATGTTTTTGATGTGAGGTTCATGCCTAATCCTTATTATGAAGAAACTCTTCGTCGTAAAACTGGTAATGATCAGGAAATCAAAGACTATGTTATGTCAACCAAGGAAAGCAAGGACTTTCTGGAAATGCTGGCTCATATGATGAAATTTCTTGTTAAGGAGAATACAGAGAAGGAAGACAGGCATCAGCTGGTAATAGCAATAGGATGTACAGGAGGAAGACATAGATCTGTAACAGTTGCAAATGAGCTATATGACCGTATGAATGATCTTCCATATTCCTTCAGGGTATTTCATAGAGACATAATTAACGACACATATGTAAAGGGTGAAGCTTAATGTCCTTTAGTAATGATATGAAGAATGAACTGATTGGTTCATTTCCCAAAAGTCTGCACTGCAGGATAGCAATGCTATCTGGATATATAACAATCTGTGGGAGATATAATACAGATAAAGAGAGTGATTCTTATCATAAGCTTGTTATAAGAGTTGAAGATGATGAGCAGGAAGCTTATATACTTAAACTTATAAAGATGGTTACAGAAATTCCTGCAGAAAGAATCAAACTAATAAATGAAAAAAAACATCATAGAAAACTTTTGCTGGAAGAATTGCAGGATATTGATGAATTGTTCCTTAAGTGCAAGCTGAAACCTTATGCAGTGAGTTCTGAAATAAGTAAAACTAATAAAAGTGATGATTCTGTGATAAAAAAGCATGACAGATTGCTTTCTGACAGGATAGTAATTCAGAAAAATTGCTGCAAGAAATCATATCTTAAAGGCTCATTTCTTGCTGGGGGGTCGATTGTTGCCCCCGAAAAATCTTATCAGTCAGAAATAGCTGCTGTAACAAAGGAAGAAGCTGATAAACTTTGTGATATTCTGGGAGCTTTAGAGATTAAAGCTAATTCAGTAAAGCATAAGGATAGATATCTTGTATATATAAAAGAAGGCGATTCTATATCAAATCTGATTGGTATTATGGGAGCTTCAAATGCTTTGATGAAATTTGAAAATATAAGAATCGTTAAGAATATTAGAAATTCTATTAATAGAGAAGTTAACTGCGATGCAGCTAACATGGCAAAGACAGCTAAGTCTTCTGCAAAACAGGTGGAGGACATTAAATATATAATGAGTACTGTAGGGCTTGAGTTCTTAACAGGAGGAGTAAGAGAAGTTGCGGAGATCCGGTTGGAATACCCCGATTTATCTATGAAGGACCTTGGAACGCTTTTCAATCCACCTCTTGGAAAATCTGGAATAAATCATAGATTTAAGAAGATCAGTGAGCTGGCTGAAGATATCAGGTCTGGTAAAGTAAAAATGTAATCATAAAATATAATTATAAAAAAGTAATTATATATAATTGGTTACTTTGATTAAAAGTATCAAGTTGTTTAGTAAGTAAGTAGTATTTAGAGTTTTGTATTTCTGTTTAAGGAGAGAAAGATTATGTCAACTAAAAAATTTACAGTAAATATTCCTCAGTTTAATGAAGCAAGACCAGTCGCAGAAATAGTACAGACTGCTAGTCAGTTTGAAAGTAGTATTTATCTCATTTCCGGAAATAAGAGAATTAATGCAAAGAGTATTATGGGGATGATGAGCCTTGGCCTTTGCAATAACGAAGAAATTGAAATTGAGGCTGAGGGTACTGATGAAAATGATGCTATCAAAGCCATTGTTAGTTATATGAACCCTGCTTCAGCTGTTTAATTTACGTTTGCCTACATACTCCATTTATGTTATAATATTTTAGCTATATACTAGTTTACTCTTTTTTTTGGAGGAATGCATAATGGGTTTTTTTAGTGGCCTGAAAGAAAAAGTTGCCCAAACTTTTGGCGGTGGCAAAAAGTCTAATAAAAGCAATGTTGAGCTTCAATATGATAAGGCTATGAGCCTTTTTGATAATGCTAATGGTGTTGATGCCATTGAGATTCTTGAGGGGATCTCTGATTCTGGCTTCAATGACCAGCAGTATAAGCAGCTTGGCTTGGATGCTCTTAAGGTTCTCAGTGAGTTCTATGAGAATGGAGAATACAGCAATTCTAAGATTGATAAAGATATTGAAAAAGCTGCTACATATCTTGAAAAGTATACCAATCTTTCAAATGATGCTGAGATGGTATACAAAGCTGCAAAGATGTATCTTGAAGCACAAAACTTCACAAAAGCAATATCTCTTTTTGAGAAGGCTGCAAATTCTGGTGTTAAGTCTGCATATATGAACCTTGGTTCTATATATGAAAATGGACTCTGCCGTGTTGATGAATATGGTAACAAGAGTGAATTTGTTGTTCCTGTAGATTTAGATAGAGCTATGGCTTGGTACAAGCAGTTATCAGATCTCGGTGATGAGAATGCCATGAAGGCATATGACCGAGTTGAGTATGCAAGTCAGCATACAGATTCCCTTGAATTTGAAGAAAAAGATAAGATTTATTCAGAGATATCTGAGAAGCGTAAGGAAAAGGGTAAGGAACCAAGATACAAAGTTATCGATCCTGCACTTCTTCAGTATCAGTATACTTATGTTCATAATCAGGTTGATGGTTATATCCATAAGCTTCCAAAGGACTGGGTAAAGACTATTAACGAAGAAACTGATGAAGAGTACTATGCACCAAACCTTACATACAAGGATTTTGAAATGTATGTAAGCTATGACAGCATTCCAAGAGAGTCTAAGAAGACACTTGAGAATTACCTTAGATATTGTAATGATGCTTTTGATGAGGAACTGCAGCTTAAGTCATACATCACTGAGTATGCTGATGGTATCTGCACAACCTTCTATCATAAGGAAATGAATAAGGGTATTGTTACATTTGCATTCTATCAGGGACGTCGTCTTGCATGTATGAGATTCGTATGTGCTACTATGGAAATTATTGAGCAGTACGAAGAAATTATCTTTGAGACAGCTAACTCATTTGCATTTGTAAATCCTACTCGAGTTAGTGATCAGAGTCTTAACCGTAAGGATAATCAGTACTACAGCGAGGCTGTATACTGCTATTACCTTGAGGACTATGAAGGAGCCATGACTAATGCTAAGCAGGCACTTAAGCTTGGTTCTATTAAGGCTTCATATCTGCTTATTGATCTTTACTACGATAAGGATTCACCATATCGTGATATTGATAAGACAATCAGTTATGCTCAGCAGCTGTTTGAGGCAAC
>CACZRU010000197.1 GCA_902783605.1 uncultured Lachnospiraceae bacterium | reverse complement strand
TTTTATTATGAATCTTTTATTATGAATCTTTTATTATGAATCCTCTTGGGTATCCTCTTTGTTTGTCTCTTCTTTGTTTGTCTCTTCTTCAGCATCAACGGTTTGATCATCTGGTTTTGCAATAAAGCATTCAGATTTAAGTTCAACCTTTTGGGAATTATCAAATTCTTCCGCTATTTTCTTAAACTCCTCCATGTTTTTTAAATCAGTGGAAAAACATCTTTCTTTCCCTGCAAATTCATTAAACCTGCATACACTCTTGTAATCACAATATGTACAGCCTCCATGTAGTGGTGACTTATCGAATCGACCAGCAAGTATATCCTCTGCTTTTTCTTTCATAACAGAGATACTATATTCTTCTATATTTTTCAGTTCTTCACCAGACAGAGCAATTACATCACTCATGTAGTCCCCACTACTATTTCTTCCTATGTTAATTATGTCACTATTTCTCTTCAACTTCGAATCGTCTACTATCCCCTTATCTTGAAGATTAAATAGCTCCACTGGTTCTTCGTTGGTAACACCCATAAGTCTAAGTTCTTTATTTGAATTATTTTCTACAGAAGTATACTTATTATCTTTTATAGCATCTTCCATTTTCGGGCCACTCTTTACATCTGGTTCATGCACATTATAGAGATAAACTCCTGCAGGAATAACATTTCCTTCGCCTTTTTGCTGTTCCAGTATGTCACTAACTATTTTGGAATACACAAGAAGCTGAATCTGTTTACCAGTTTCTACAGACTCCGCATTCAGTGTATCATTTCCGGTTTTGTAATCTACTATTCTTATATAAGTCTTTCCGTCTTTTTCAGCGGTATCTATACGATCCACAAAACCATTTATACATATAGGTACTTCTGAATCATCTGGTCGTTTTGCAGTAAATTCAGCAGTGAAATATTGTTCCATACTATATGGTTTAAACTCACCTTTTATAATGAGTTCTTTGAGTCTTAATATATTTCGCCTGGTTAAGTTATACAGGTTTCTTTTTATAACCAGTATTTTTCCACTTTCTTCTATTTTATATTCTTGATTTTCTTCTTGATTTTCTTCTTGATCTTCTTCAATAATGATCTTTGAATTATCTTCCAATAAATCATTTTTTATCTCGGATGCTATTTCCGCTATTTCCTCATCTGATAGAAGATCCTCATCAATCTCATTCCTTATATCATTCAAAGCAATATCATCCAAAACAGTATCATCCAAGACAGTATCATCCAAAACAGTATCATCCAAGACAGTATCATCCAAGACAGTATCATCCAAGACAGTATCATCCAAGACAGCTTCCATGGAATCCCTTGAATCCAAAGAATTAACATCTGATTCTGTTTGAGATTCTGTTGATGTTTCCACTAAAGGTTTTATTAGAGTCTCGTTTGGAGCCTCTTGCATTTCGACTTGCATTTCTTTTTGCATTTCTTCTTCCCAGGATAATTCAAGATTCTGGTTTGCTATCTCCAAAAGCTTAGTATCATCAAGCCCTGCCCAATTGTTATTATATTTATCTTTCACTTCATTGAAGGTTCTTTCAAAGGTCATATGCACTACATTTCCAATTGAATATGATTCTATCTTTTCCTCTGGCCTCTCCTTTAACCTCAGGATATACTGCATTAAGAATTCATATGGGCAATTAGCATATTTTTGTACCTTTGATACAGATAGCCTCAGATCAATTCCTTTCATTAATTCGTTTGAAATCTGAGTTGCATTGTTGCAGAACAGAAGTCCTGATCTAAGCTGATGCATAGCTGAAATATCAGATTCTCCAGAATACTCCAAGTACTTAACTATTTTTTCTCGTAGTTCAGGAGACACTTCATTCCCAGCCTGTTCCTGTTCCAAAGCTGTTCTCATCCATCCAGTGAACTGAAGCTGATCACTTATCCTTGTACCTCCATGATCAGAACACTCCCTATATACATCCTTCGAATCAGGAAAAAGCCCTCTAATTCTTCCAACTATATAAGATGCACCTATACTCTTTCCAGACTCACCTAGATCATGATAGCTTAATGTCAGCTTCTTTGTAGCTTTCGACATAACCTGATACAGAAGGAACAACTCATCTATGCTCTGCTGCATACTGGTACCTGATAGACTCTTTCTTTTTTGAAGTCCATTTTGAAGTCCATTTTCCAGCTCGTCTCCCAGCTCAGAAAGCTTAGCAATAATCTGGTCCTTCTCTTTGTCATTTATTATTCTTCCCGATGACTTTATTGCTGGAATAACGCCATCATTTACACCAACAAGATGAACAATCTTAGTTGATAGAATTCTAGAACGAGCAATATCACAAACGGAAACGGCATCTACAGTCGGAGGAATAACACCAACCTTTAATTCATTTATTCCTGAAGCTAGAATTTCTCTAAAATCATGAATGGACATTTCTTCATCACCAAGAAGATTGTCTGTCTGTTCTAGCAGTTTATCAAGGACATCATATAATCCTCTCATAACCTTTGCCTCAGTATTTTTTTCCTGATCATCGAGAAATTCCGCTGAATACTCCATTCTTCTTTGAAATTTCAAAATATCCATAATCTTGCGAAGTGCATCGATAATATCATGAACCTTATAATTATTTGTATTATCGTTTTGGATTTCTTTTGCAGTTTCTTTTGAAATTTCTTTTGAAGTTTCTTTTGAAGTTTCTTTTGAAGTTTTTTTCGTAAGAGTGCTCATTGGTTCTAATACAGCAAGCACCTCTTTCCTTGTATTGTTTAGTCTTGCATAAGATTTCTTTTTTGATTCAGATAACTCTTTAGCATCTGTCTTCTTTCTACCATAAACTCTAATAGGTTTATTCCAGAGTTTTCTTCCTCTTATACCAGTTTTAAGAACATAGTTTTCCAGCTGATCAATATTAGAATTCCAGATACTCTTTACAACACCAGTTTTCAAGAAACCAAAAACACTGGTGTAATCAAAATCGTAATCAAAGATATCAAGAATCCTTAGTATCGCTTCAGAATAAGGATTCTTTTTTAGCGGCCTGCTATAATCATAAAAAGCAGGTATTTCATATTCCTCGAATACCTTTCTCGCGTAATTATCAAATTTTTCTATATCTCCGGTTACTACAACAATATCCTTATATCTATATCCAGATTTCACTTCTTTTCGAATATCTTCTGCGATAATTCTAATCTCATTTTCAAAAGAGTCAGTATGAAAAAACTGAATCACATCATAGTTAGTAGTCTTTGCATACTTACCTGCTGGATATCTAAACACATTCTGAGTAAGATGCAGAAGTTCCTCAGGAATAATATCTTGAGTGTTATTAGTATCTATATTTACGGCCTTATCATCTTCAATAAATTCTATTAAAGGTTTAACTCCAAAGGTTGTCTGAAGAGCTTTATATGTCATAAAGCTTTGGTGGAAAATATCATGTTCCAAAACCTCTTTTCCATTTTCAAAGAAATCCTGTATTTTTTCTTTTTCAATACATAGTGAAAACTTCATAGCCTCCGCCCTTTTAGTGAGCGCACCAATAACCCCCAGCTGATCTGGAGTGTAACCTCTATATTCATCAAATACAAATGTGGTTCCATCTGTAATTGAACACTTTTCAGTTTCTTTTTGGGGATTAATTTTTAAAAGTCTTATTAGAAGCTTAAGGCGTTCCTCTGAAATTGTATAAATATCATCTGCAAATCCTCCCAGATCTTTCTTACTATCTGAAAGCATTTCTGTAAAACCATGATAAATCTTAGATACATCCTTAAGTTTTGCGACTAGTCCTTCTTTATTATTATCTGATTCAAATTTCTCTATACATTTATCCAGATCTTCTGGAGTAACATCATACTGGAGCATTTCAGATATAATAGACTTTACCTCTTTAATAAAACCCATTCTGTCTACACTTCCCTTATATACCTCCAGCTCATCCTTAACCTTTCCGGCTACAACACGAACCATCATATTCTTCTCGAATTCTTCCATAACCTGAGTATTCTGAATTCCTAGCTCAGCAAAAATACGATATGCTAGTCTATTAAAACCAAGCACATCTATATTTAATAATCCCGGTTGACCAAAAAGAATGCGGTTCATCTCGATTAGTTTCTTCTCATATGCATTTGATGCCTGTTCAGGAATTACCATCACATATTTTTTCTCAGGATTTTGATGTGCCTGTTCCAGAATCCACTTACATAATTTAGTTGTTTTCCCCGACCTTGCAGGTCCTGCTAATATTTCGTAATTCATAGTCAACCTCTCAAATATTTATATATTCTAGTAATCTTTTATACTTTATTCTGAAGATTTTATTAATAGCTAGATCATCCTAGCCTCTCGTACATACCTCTCCGCTTCTGCTTCTCCATAATTCTCATAAATGCTGTAGATTGACTGGTATATCCAGTTTGAAACAGTATCTGAGATTTCAAGCGAAGGATTCTCCGACATAAAACGAGCAATAAGCTTTGAATGAAGTAGTCTGCATTTACAAATATTTGGCATTTTAACACCTCCCACATTATTGGTATGATTAACTTCTTCTAAATACTTCTTCTGTCTTTTTTTCTATCTTAATCATACCGCATAGGTTGTCCAAAAATTTGTACAGCTGGTATTTTCTAACTATTTTATTTTAAATTCATTTTCATTATGAATATCACTTATTCATGTTAAATCCACGAAAAATAATCGTCAAGTAATAATCGACACTCTTCACATCACTCCCAAAACCATTCAGAGAAATCAATTTTAGAAGACATATATACATTGAATAATTACATAAAAAGTCTATAATTTAGTTATGATTATCTATCAAAGGAGGTATTATAATATGCGGATCAAAAAGTTTTTCAGCTTATTACTTGCAGGTGCTTTTGCAGCAGCAGGAGCATTTTCAGCTGGGATCAATACAGAAGCTGCAGGTTCGTGGATAGAAACCGAAGGTGGCTGGAAGTATGAGAAAGAAAGTGGTGCATACGCTTCTGGCGAATACATTGACGGCTGGTGGATTGACGATAACGGAATTCAGTCCTATTCAGCACAGGCTTCCTGGAAGCAGGACTCCACCGGATGGTGGTACGAGGACACAACCGGATGGTATGCAACAAATACTGTCTACCGAATCGATGGTACTGAATACTGGTTCGATAAAGACGGCTACCTCATAGAACCAGGCTGGGTTAATGGTTCCGGTGGCTGGTGGTATCGCTGGAACGGCGAACGATATGCAGCAAATGAATGGGTAGACGGCTACTGGCTCGGTGCTGACGGTTACTGGACATATCCATACAGAGCTCAGTGGTACAAGGACAGTGTGGGCTGGTACTACATGGACAGCTCGGGCTACTACGAGAAAAACTGCGCTGTCATCATTGATAGTAAAACTTACTGGTTCGATGAGAAGGGATATCTGATTGAGTATACTGTTCTTGTTCCTTCAAAGACAGGAAGCACAACTATTACTCTAAATGTTCCTCTCAGCGATAAGGACACTGCTTCAAAGCAGATGAACAGTCTCTTAAGTGCGATCACTACAAAGGGATCAAGCACCACTCTCACTGTTGACGGAGTAAAGAAAACTGTTTCAAACAAGAACGGAGTAATCTACATCGATGATTCAAC
>CACZRU010000196.1 GCA_902783605.1 uncultured Lachnospiraceae bacterium | reverse complement strand
TTTTTTCTTTTTGTTTTTTTCTTTTTGTTTTTTCAATTGCAAGTATACATCCCACTGTGCAACAAAAGCGCAACATACAAATAACTTTTTTTATATTAAATAGAATATTTTTTTCACTTGAAGGCATTCTAACACCCGTTGTCCAACATACTAAATTCATTACATTCTTTCATAAAAATACTGATACACTTTCTTATTAACAAAGATATTCCTTCGTAAAAATGCTGACGCATTTTTCCTTCGGTATATCATAGCCACTTCGTGGCTTAAAAATTGCTAAAGCAATTTCTTATGATATAAAAAACAGGCCCAAATAATATTACATATTATTTAGAGCCTGTCTCTATAGCTATTTAGTCATTCGATTAAATTTAGATATTAAGTCCAGATATATCATGCATATCACCAGCTTGAACATAATAGTTTTCTGCATCCATAGAAGTGCCTCCGTTCAGCATTGCCCCCTGTGGCAGAACAAAACCATCATTAATTATTGTCTCTATCTCTGAATGATCAACATATCCAGTCACTTCTGTTTCCCAGTCTTCTCCCATAATTGCATTCTGCAGATCATCTTTTGATACTTCATCTGAGTAAAGCCACCTATGATGCTTCATTATTCCTACGCCTTCTGGCTTGATTCTTACAAGAACAAAATAATCATATCGTGCATTTCCACTTTCCAGATTCGGAATATAGTCTCCATTATCATTCCAATCCTTTGTTTCTAAAAGAAGCAGCTGTCCAAAATGCTTTGTAGACTTAATCGCAATCTTTTTATCATTAATTACAAAATCATAACTATCCCATTCTTCCAGCCCCATTGTCGATAGATCAGGAGCACTAACACCAGGATATTTATCCTTTATCAGATTATAAAAAGCGAATTCGGCCAGTTTTCCTTGAAAAGCATCAATAAATATCTGACCATTTCTTCTAACCTGTCTGCCACCAGAACGATATGCACGGTGCGCTCCCACCTTTCCAAAAGTCATATCATATGCAAAATCAAAACTTGCTTTGATATCCTCCTGACTAAGTGAGCTGTTACTTGAAAAAGCCTTCTTAGAATTAATATAATACCCATCCTCTCTAACATCTAGTTTATTTAACATCACCTTCTCCTTTCTAAAACATAAATATTTTATAAATAAATTATAAATCTTTTAAATGTTTTAAACCATATATATATAATTATATTTATCAACTTAGTATTTATATATTTATTTGTTTAATAATCTGTTTATTGATTTTCAAGTGTTCTAAGTATTTCTTCTGCAAGCATAGTTATCACCGGAACAGAAACTGCATTTCCGGCCTGCTTATACAGCTGAGCATCTGAATACTTTTTCCCCTTATGTTCTTCAGGCAGCTTATATCCATCCCCCACTGGAAAGCCTTGAAGCTTAAATGTCTCAGCAGGTGTTAATTTTCTCACTCCATCATTAACCTTGATAAGAGGAACATTGTGTCCGCCAGTCCCCATATTGGCGGTGAGAGTTGGACATACGTTACTCATATTCTTTCTTACATACATCCCTCTTCTACACTGATAAAACTGATACATCTCATCAACCTGCTCACCAAGATTAATTCTAGTATTCTTATCTGAATTTTTAAACTCCTCTTCAGTTACAAAATAGTGAGGATATTTTTCTCTCGTATAATAGTATTTTCCTGCAATATCCTTATTCAGAGTATAATCAATAACCGCCTTAACATCATTTTCCCTGTCTTCAGACGTTTTATTATTATGAAGCGCTTCCAGTCTCTCATCAGTAAATGTTATAAAACGCTCTGCATCCTCTTTATTCAAAAAACCGATAATATAAATACGTTCCCTGTTCTGTGGAAGATCCGAATAATACATTGTATTAAGGACATGTTCAAATATTGTGTAGCCACAACCTTCAAGTTTTTCCTTAATCACCTTATATGTTCTTCCTTTATCATGCCCTTGAAGATTTTTTACATTTTCCAAAAACAGCACCCTTGGTTTATAAAACTTTTCTCCAAGCTGTTCTATAAGGTCAACAATATTCAGAAACAGATTTCCACGCTCATCTTCAAAACCCTTTTGTTCTCCAGCTATGCTGAAAGCCTGACATGGAAATCCGCCATTTAGCACATCTATAGGCTCACTAAGGATCTGTTCGTGAAGCTTAACATATCTCTCATATTCCTGTACACGAGCATCAAAATCCGACTCTTTTTCTAAATTATTATTATTAAAATTTTTATCTGGTTTTAGCAGTTCAGGATGAAGAACTTTTTTAATGTCCCCCTCAAGAAGCGTATGTTTGAAATTAGTTCTATAAGTGGTACATGCAAACTCATCTATTTCATTTGCCCAAACCATCTTATATCTTGATTTTTTCGTCTTGGCATTCATAAATCCTAGACATATTCCACCAACCCCTGCAAAAAGGCTGCCAACTTTATAAACCTGTTTAGAATCTTGTTTGTTTTTTTGCTTATTTTTTTGCATTAGTTTTCTCCTATTGTCGTCCACTTATAGTAATATGCCTCATTATGGCTACATAATCAATATACATCAAATAAATAATAAAAATCTCCAACCATTAGTTTAATAATTCAATAAGCATAGATTCAAAATCGTCCTTAGAAAGATTTTCAGACTCCAGCATAAAGTGGATGCCATCTATGTCAAATGATGCAGAACATTTGTCAGGTTCACTCTCTTCATCCATATATACTTTCTGACCTTCCAGATAGCTTGGGGTCTTCTTTGTAAGTTCAAGAGGAGCCACTTCCTTAGTTTTTGACACATGAAAAGTTATCACTGTCTTCGAATCTGTCTTTGCTCCACCAAGAGCTTCAAGATCAAATGTACCATAATCTGAGGTTAGTTCACTGTTCTCATCTACAGCAGCATATATAAACTGATTCTTTATTGTAATGCCATCCAGCATCTTAACCAGATCAACACCCAGATACGCTGAATAATCACCTATCGAAAGATTATTCATATCAGGATTTAATGTCTGCTTATAATTATTATCTTTCTTTTCTCTTGAATCATCAGCCGCATGCTCATCAGAATCCTCATCTTCAGCCTCCTCAAATGAATCAGCATTCGAATCAGCAGCCTCATCGCTATATGATTCAAAAGCTTCTGTAGTCTCTTCATAATCATATGAATAATCATCAGCATCTGCGCTTGCTGAAGCTGAGCTTTCTCCTGCTCCTGCTTCTTCCATAACCGAAGCCTCCGTTGCACTATACTCTGCCGTATCGGATGTTGCCGACATATTTCGTCCAGATAATAGTCCAGAATTAACTGCAATGATTAGAATTAATGCAACTGTTGCAACAGTAGCTATAACACCTATAACTCTGCGATATTTACTGAAGAAGCCTTTCTTCTTAGTAGTATAATCATATCCAACATTTTCATTATTATCTTCACCATAGATGTATGAATTATAATTGTTCGATCCACCTGAATTCATAGGTACATTCGAATTTGAATATAATTGCGGATTATTCTGATAATTCACTTGATTATTTGGACTATTATAAATAGTTTGATTTTCTTCTAATACAGGCTTATTTATATTATCTGATATATTTTCATTTTGTTGCTCTGCATAATTCTCAGATGTCTGCTCAGCTTTATTCTCAGCTTCAAGTCTAGCCTCTTCTTCTTTCACACGGCTGAGTGTTCTGAGAATAAGATCCTCAGGGGCATGTATACTATTCAGTTCTTCTCTATATTTTTCCATATCATATACCCCCTTTCAGCTTATTTCCCAGAATATCCTTCGCACGTCGCAGCCGGGTTTTAACTGTAGCTTCATTTATATCAAGAATTTTGGATATCTCAGTTATCTTCATATCCTCATAGAAATGAAGATGTATAACTTCTCTATATTTTTGAGGAAGTTCTCTAACCTTTTCCAGAATGTTCTCGCTCTGTTCCGTAGCAAGGTAAGACTCTTCTGGTCCGGTATCATTTTCCGTGTCTGGCGGATCAAACATCTCTTCATCGTCCGATTCATCTAGACTTACATTCTTATTCCAGCCACTTCCATCAATTCGCCGGGCCTCATTAATGGTCACCCTGATAAGCCAGGCCTTAAGATGTTCCTCACTCTCTATTTTATCTTTGTTTCTCACCAGTCTGATAAAAACTTCCTGGAATACATCCTCAGCGTCCTGTGTAACATTTGTATTTGCTACTGCCAGCCGGTAAACCATATCAGCGTACTGCCGTACAGCCGACTCCACATCTACTGTAAAATTATTCTCATCCATACTGCCACCGTATTTCTTACAACTTAGAATTATTGATTATCGAACATATGATATCTTGCCACCAATCAAGATAAAAAATGCTTCAAAAATCAGATTTTTACACCTAGTCATAATACAATAGCAGTATTGTTATTGTAAAGCCCACCGTTTCCGGTGGGCTATATCTAAACCTTCACTTTAATTTTAAGAGTTTTCACTATGCTTTAGTTTGCTTCAATCTCATTTACATCGCCTTCATCGTCATAGTCATAATCACCATAATCATCATAGTCATAATCATCGTCATCATAGTCTGCATATGTATCGCTATATAAGTCGCTGGCTATATCAAGAAGTTCGATGTACTCAACTCTAAGTGCGTCATCTTTATAATTAGTCTTCTTTGCAAGCTTCTTTGCAAGTGCAATTGAGCTGTCTCCTGCATACTCGCTATTCTTAAGCACCATACCGAAGCATGCAACTGATTCTGCCCAGAGCATATTTTCACTTGGTTCATTGTCAAATCCCTTGTCAGATGATTTGCATGAATACTTGAGAAGCTTGGAATCGTCTGCCTGAGGCTCCTTATATCTGATTGAAAGATCAAGTATATGATTTGCATCTGATGAAGCTGCTGCTTCTACTGTTGGGATGATCTCATAAATTGCTGTTACTTCGTGACCAGAACCAATCTCACCACCGTCAACTGAATCGTCATCAAAATCCTCATTTGCCATAACTCTGTTTTCATAACCAACAAGTCTGTACTTCTCAACTACGCTGTCATCAAATGTTGTCTGAAGCTTAACATCCTTAGCAACTGTCTCAAGAGTTGCACCCATCTCCTTTACGAGAACCTTTTTAGCTTCATATCTGCTATCGATAAATGCATAGTTTCCATTTCCGTTGTCAGCAAGTGCCTCAAGCTTGTTATCCTTCAGATTATCATTTCCAAATCCAAGAACACTGAGATAAATTCCTGATTCCTTCTTCTCTGTGATAAGATCTGTCAGATCTTCCTGGCTTGTAACGCCCACATTCAGATCACCGTCTGTTGCAAGGATAACACGGTTATTTCCACCCTTAATAAAGTAATCTTCAGCTATATCATATGCTGTATTGATACCAGCTGAACCATTAGTGCTGCCGTATGCTTCCAGCTCTTCAATAGCTTCAGCGATTTCATCTGTATTATCTCCACTTACGCCTTCAAGAACAACCTTGTCGCTTCCTGCATAGGTTACAATTGAAACTGTATCATTTTCATCCAGCTCGTTTAGAAGCTTGATAAATGCAGTCTTTACAAGTGGAAGCTTATCTGAACTATTCATAGAACCTGATGTGTCGATAAGAAATACAAAGTTGGTTGGCTTTCTCTCGCTATTATCTATAGCCTTAGCCTTAAGACCGATCATAACCAGCTGATGGTTTTCGTTCCATGGACACTTATCAACTTCCATATTTACTGAAAATGGTTCACCTTCCTCTGGCTCCTTGTAATCATAATGGAAATAATTCACCATTTCCTCTACTCTGACTGCATCCTCAGGAACTGTTAGTCCACTGTTCAGGTAGCCACGAAGGTTTGAGTAAGATGCTGTATCCACATCAGCTGCAAAGGTTGATGTATCCTGAACGCTTGTTGCTATAAAGTCATTCTCTGATACATGAGAATATTCTCTTTGATCATCACTTTCTCTTTCCTTTTTGTACTCAGGCTTTGCATAATGATTCATGTCATCAGAATCACTTTCTTCATAACTATCAATATAAGCCTCTGTAGTTTCATATGCGTAGCTGTCACCAGCTGATTCAGCCGCATCTGATTTTTCACTGGTTGCTGATGATGAGCTGTAGCTATTCGAATTACTATCTGAAGTTTCTGTTGCTGTCTGACTTCCACCACATGCTGTCATTGATGAAACCATAAGCCCTGCTGCTAGAATCATACCGAGAGTTCTCTTAAAAATACTTTTTCTCATAATAAAAACCTCCTTGAAATTACGATTTGATTATCTTGGCAATCTCTTTGTTTTTTGCCTTTCTATAATCAATACCCGGTAAGTTTCAAAAAGGTTTCATTTTTTTATAAAATATTTTAAAAATTTTTTTATTGTTTTTTATGTGCCTTTGCAGACAGGTTGAATTACAAATTACAGTATATTAATTGAGATTGCCCTGTTTGGACATACAACCTTGCAGAGTCCGCAGGAGGCGCATTTCTTCTGGTCAACCTTAAGTCCTGATTTCAGCTTCTTTATTGCGTCATAGGCTCCCTCGTGGCAGGCTGTATAACACTTTCCGCAGTTGACGCATTTTGAAAGGTCGATGAACGCTGCTGACTTCGGACACTCAACAGAAACTGAAGTAACATGCTCAAGCGCTCTTCCTTTAAATGAAGAAATACTCCTGTACTTGTGTCTCTTTGAATAATCCTCAATACCGTCATATATGGCCTTTCCAATTCCAAAACCCTTCTGCATAACCGCAGTACAGATTCCAACATTCTCAGCACGAAGCAGGATATATTCCACTGCATCTGACCAGGTGTTGATTCCACCTACTCCAGTAATAGGCACCTTTGGAAAGGCCTGTGCAATATCTGCAACCAGACGAAGTCCAACAGGCTTTATCGCCGGACCACTGATACCTGTTTTAAATGAGTTTCCAAGCACATCTGAACATGCTGGCTGAGCTGTCTCAACATCAACACCGATTATGCCCTGAACAGTATTGATTGCTGTAATACCCTTGGCGCCACCATCCAGTGACGCCTTTGCTAGTATTGTAATATCTGATGTATTCGGTGTCAGCTTTGCAGCAACAGGTATACTTACCGCCTCAACTATCTTGGATGTAACCTCGGTAACGATATCAGGAGTTTTACTGAGCTGATATCCACCAAGCTTATTATTTTCAATAGAATTAATAGCAGCAGGACATGAATAGTTAAGCTCGATAATATCCGCTCCATCCGCTTCAGCCCTCTTTGCAAGAGCTACCCATTCATCCACTGAGCTGGCCATAATACTTACAGCAACAACCAATCCATAGCTATGACTGATCCTTATGCTTTCCTGAAGTCTCTTATCCTCTCCTCTGGAAAATTGCTGAAGATTTGGACCACAGTTCTGCATAGCTACATTTCTGTATTGCTGTGTAGTCCATAGATAAGGTATAGAATATACATCTGAACCAGGGAAATATGTCTTTGTAACAACACCTCCCCATTTATTCTCTGCAATTGTTTCAGCCCATTTCCCAAGATTGGAACCTGTGGTTGTATTCTGTCCCGAACTGATTATCAGTGGTGACTGGAGCTTATATCCAAGCCATTTACTATTCAGTGCCATTGTTCTTTCCTCTTCCTTTGATGAATTTTGATGAATTTTGATGATTTTTGATGATTTCTGATTATTTTGATAATATTTGATTTCTGATGCTTTAATATCCTAGTAAGTCTTATACATAAGTACAAGTCCTGATCTCTGGTAAATCTGAGCAACCTCAACCAAATCCATTCCACCTGCATCTGCAGAGATAAGTGTTGATGTCCATGTAACACCAAAGTCTACATTTCCAGAGTTAACAGCTGTTGTCTCATTTACATCTCCACCACCTGGGATGATTTCAACATTAAGACCTGCGTCTGTGTAGAAGCCCTTCTCCTGAGCCACATAATATCCCATGAACTGTGACTGTGGAAGCCATTTAACCTGAACTGATACATCCTTCTTTTCAGGTGTTCCAAAGCTTGCCTCACCAGACTTTGAAACTTCATCGATAAATGAGCTGTCTGCAATATCATCTACTTTGAACTTTGAAAGCTTATCTGCTGCATCCGGATCCTCCAGCTGAATATACTTCTGAGATAACTCAAGTGTCTGCTGAAGTGCCTCAGTATCAATATGACCATAATCAGTAACGGTATTACCCTTAGTATCTGTTTCAACCAACTTCTTAACCTCTTTGGCCATGTACTCCTGATGTTCCGGTGAAAGTGTTGAACCGTACTTTGCAACTATCTCAGCAGCCTCTTCAGGATTCTGGCAGGCATATTCCCAGCCCTTAGCTGAAGCATAGAGAAAAGCCTTAACTGTATTAGGATTCTCCTCTGCAAATGACTTTGTTGTGAATATATTATCCTCAAGCATTGCAGTGCCTTCGTCATTCATATCGATCCATTTGATGCTGTCACCGTACTTATAACCGCCTTCATAATCATTTCTGATTACACCGAGCTCATTATAGGTCATTCCTGTTGCAAGCCAGATTTCATCGTTATCCAGCTGATCCATATCAAATCCCATTGCAACATATTTATTTTCAAGGTTATACTTTGTAAGCAGAGCATATAATTCATACTCTGTACCAAGACCCTGATTACCTATCTTGTCATTCTTTGATGAATACTTAATAATCTCCTCTTCACTCAGTTCCTTAGAGAATCCCTTCTCCGTGAACAGATCCGACTCGTCCTTTGCCGAAACTCCTGAAGCTCCGCAGCCTGTCAGGCCAAGAAGTAATAATCCTGAAACCGCTATGCTTAACAATCCTCTTTTTCTCATAATTCTTTCTCCTCTTTTTTAATACTAATGTTTCTATAAATATATCTGCCAAATAGAATGTAACTCCTATCAAACATGCTATAAAGATGTATGCCCACGCAGTTGCGAACTGGGCAAGTAATATATTTTCTCTGATCTGTCTTCCTATCCCTGTAATATATTCAGCGAAATATTCACTGACCAAGGTTGTGATAACGCACAGTGGAACAGCTATCCTGAGTCCTTGGAAAATATAAGGTACACTGTTTGGAATACGAAGTTTAAAAAGTGTCAGCTTCTTACCACCGGACAAGGATCTAATCAAATCCTCAGTATGTGGCGGAAGGTCCTTCAATCCTCGATATGAATTAATACTGATAACTGCCATAGTTGTAATACTTACTACAATTATCTTGGAAACCATGCTCCTGGTGTAAATGTCACTGCTGACGCCCTTTGTCCAGTTAGTCATAACAGTAGCCAGAGCTATGATTGGAACCGCATTCAGTGCCGTTATAACTGTAATCGCAGCATTTCCAACTGTCTCAAAAAGTGCAGCTATTATAGCAATGACATATCCAATTATCAGACCAAGCGCCAGACCGATCAGTGCAACGATCAAGGTATCAGTTAGATTTCCTAAAATCTTGTCTTTATTCGAAATGATAATCCTAAGTATTTTACTTGGCTGAGTCAGTACATAAGGATCTATATGAAGAACCCTGTTAAGAATCCCGCCTTCCCAGGCAGCCAGTAAAAGAATCCCAAATAGAATCGGAAGAAAAATCTTTGCTAAACTTTCTTTTTTACTCATACTGCCTCCTACCTTTCAAATTCCGGATCCCGGTAAAGCTTCTTCTCCAAACACCTGAAGGTGCTGAATAAAAGTATTCCGACTATGATACAGAACAGTACTACCATCCAGAAGAAGTATATTGATACCGCATGCTTTAGTGACTGTACCAGCAGACAGCCAAGTCCACCGTCACCCTGCAGCGTATCCACAAGTATCGATGCTGTGATAGCCATCGGTGCGGATACCTTAAGCCCTGTAAAGAAATACGGAAGTGCACTTGGAATGTACAGCTTCATAAAGGTTTCAAGCCTGCCGGCCGAAAGCATTTTCATCAGCTGGAGCTTTTCCTCACTCACTGAGTTAAATCCTGCCAGAGTATTTGCTGCCACAGGATAAAATGTCAGAAGCACGGAAATGATTATCCTGCTCTTATTGATATCTCCGGTTATGCTATAGATCAGCGGTGCCATTCCCAGAATCGGAATAATCTGAATCAGCATAATGTAAGGAAACAATATCTTTTCAACAACTCCTGAAAGCTTCATTAATACAGCTGCAATATATCCAATAGCTGTACCTAGGAAAAAACCTATCAACGATCTCGTAAGTGTAGCTGCAGCATTTTCTCCTAACAGCTGTATGGCAGTTCTATCATTTACCACCGCCTTACTGCTGAGAGCAAAGATGATAATCTGGTGTATATGAGGAAGTACATTTTCAGGACTCCTTCTCGTTACGCTGATTATGCTGGCAAACAGCTCCCAGACAGCTATTACGGCTAATACAATTAGGAGGTATGTAATTATCTTTTTCTTAGTGGAAGTCATCTTATTACCTGCTATATATTTAATTTATTCTTCTACTTTTCCCAATAAAACATAGAAAGATTCTTCTTTCACTCGAGCATAGCTCTTCGTGGAGTTTTTACACAAACTCTGCTCAGAATGACATATGAACAGTATTACTGATTAAATAATCTTCGTATCTTCTTTACATATTCATAAAACTCTGCCGACTCTTTGACTGATCCATCTCTTGGTCTCGGGATATCTATATCTACAATCCCCTTCAGCTTTCCAGGATTTGGCGAGAAGATGCAGACTCTGTCTGAGAGGAACACTGCCTCTTCAATATTGTGAGTTACAAATATCACTGTCTTATGTGTCTTCCTCCAGATCTTTAGCAGATCCTCGTGAAGCTTATCCTTTGTAAACTCATCCAGCGCTGAAAATGGTTCATCCATCAGAAGTATCTCTGGATCAGTTGAAAATGCTCTTGCTATATTTACTCTCTGCTGCATACCGCCTGACAGTTCAGCCGGAAAGTATTCTGCATAATCCTTAAGGCCTACCATATCCAGCATGTTGTTTGAGATTTTCTTCTTCTCTTTTTTCCCAAGCTTCAGAACCTCAAGTGGAAGCTGAACATTCTTTTCAACTGTCCTCCATTCGAATAGTACTGGCTGCTGGAAAACCATGGCATACTTTCTGCTTTTCCTGTACTGCTCCGGAGTAGTATCTCCAATCCTTATCTCACCAGCTGTCGGACTCTGCAGGTCAGCAATAAGTCTCAGCAGTGTTGTCTTTCCACATCCGGAAGGTCCAAGGAACGAAATAAACTCACCCTTCTTTATTTCAAGATTTACATCTTCCAGAGCGTTAAAGGTTTCCGCCTTGTTGTTCTTCTGATAAGAAACACTTACATTTTCAATTCGAATCTGTGCCTGCTGGCTGATAGTCCCTTCTGACATTGGAGTATTACCTTTCTGTATTTTTTATCTGTATCTTTTCTGATTTTTTATCTTATTTTTTACAGTCATTTGTTTTGACTTGTTATTTATAACATTTAACAGGGATTATTGAAAAATACTTATAAGCTATGAAGTGTTATAGTTTTTATTTATACTCCTAAACAAAAACAAGAAAAAACACAATAAAAAGGACAGTTCCACTTTACACGTTCTATGAACCTTTTTTCACAAAACATGCAAAATGAACCTGTCCCTGAATATACTGTATTAATTAGACCTATACTTATTCACAGATAAAACTTAAAGAATACACAGCTAAAACTTGAAAACTATGTTTCTCTCTTTTTCTTCGTCGTTGATCACTATCTTGCATCGACCGTTGACTATCTCAATGTTCTCGTCCTTTGTATAGGTTTCAACATCGATGGTGTTAAATACCTTAATCCTTGTATCGACTCCAATAAACTTAGCAACTGATCTGTCATTAAATCCTCCAAATGCAATTGCACTCTCTCCTGCATTGTTGACTCTGAAGGAAGCTATGCTGATATCCAGATTCGATTCGCCTTCAAGACTTCCCATGGCAGTACACTTTTCAGCATTAATATTTACATCCACCATAGAATTATACTCCTTCACAGAAACCTTCTCGCCTGTGAGAGATCCTATACCGGAAACCTCTCTTCCGTTGATGAGACACTTGAAGGAACAGTTGGAAATACTAACCTCCGAGCTTTTCTCAAGTGATCCCGCTGCCACAACCCTGGTACCCGAGAAATCCATCTCTATACCACAGGTCGTAACATCAACCTTTGCATCCTCATATAGAGCTCCTAAACCAACACATTCTGAACTGTTACCCTCAAGGTTATATGAACCACCCTTAATCTCCAGTTCACCACCAAGCCCCGAACCAATATATACACCCTTGGTACCATCCGCTTTAATAGTCAGATTACCTGATTGAAGGAGATGAAGCCTTCCATGTCTGGACTCATTATCATTTCCAATTCCATAAAATTCCTGATTAGTAAGTTCAATCCTGAGACTTCCATCACCGTCTATAGCTAAATCAGCAGACTCTGGAACCATAATACCTGTATTCTTCAGGATATTGTAGCCCTTTAGGCTCAGTGTAACATCCGAATTCTCGCCAAGCTCAATACATGGCCTGTTCTTTATATTCGAAAATGTCACATTTTCAAGTGTTATCCTGCCGGAATAACCAGCTTCAACACGAAGATGAATATCCGTGGACTGAGAAGGCATACCCACTATGGTAATGTCGTTATAAACCATGCCTTCCTTGCCGATAACAATATCCGTAATATTTTCTTTCATAAGACTGATAAGAGCAACTCTGTTGGTCTTTCCAGCCACATAAACACTCTTAGTCTTTCCGTCAGCCCTCTCCTGTTGATAAGCCTTAATCTCATTTATTATTTTATCATCAATTCTGCCTGCAAACTCTGCATTTGGCCTTCCAGTGTAGAAGCCCTGAATCAGGTCAGCCCCCAGATGGATTACCTGCCTGAGTTCTTCCGTAGTCTCAACCCCCTCAGCCAGCGCCATAATATTATTGCTATGACAAAAATCGATTATCTCTCTTACAAAATGCTGCTTCTGCGGTTTGTTCTGAATCTCACTAAGAAGCGATCTATCTATCTTAACATAGTTCGGCATATATCTGAGAAGGTTGCTGATATTTGAATAACCTGTTCCATAATCATCAACTGCAATCTTTACATCTATACTTGCAAAGAACTCCTTCAGTCTATCAAGATTCGCATCGTCCAGCTCTGATTCCTCAGTCAGCTCAACAACTACCCTGTCATTATTCTCAGTAAGCTTTCTGGTGATTTCGTCATAGTCATCAACTCGGACACCAGGAATACTATTAATAAATACCTTTGCATCCCCCAGTTCATCTTTCTTTTCAGAGATAATATCCAGAACATTATTAAATGTTAAGCTTTCAATGGCTGGGAAACGGTCCTGCATGCTGGCATACTTGAGAATAACCAGCGGAGATACCTTCTTTCTCGTTTTGGACCTCATAAGCGCCTCATAGGAATATATACTTCCGTCCACTGCACTGACAATAGGCTGAAAATGATATGTAAAGAGATTATCATCAATTATCTCTTTTACAAGCTCATATTCCTCTTTTTCTTCAACCGAAAGATTATCATATCTTGTATCAAACTTATCAAACTTAGTAGTCTTTATATCTTTAATCTCAGTATTAAGGTTAGCAACCATGTAATTCTTACGAAGATTTTCAAAGCCAAATGAAACTGTCTTAATCCAGTTACGATATATTTCGTCATAGCTTCGAGGAACATTTCCATAGCTCACTACTCCATAACCAAAACAGGTTTCCTCAAAAAATACCGGAGTAAAGAAGAATGCCATCGGTTCTTTTCTATAATCTTCAAGTCCAGGAAGCATAATACTTGTATCAAATAAAGTATCAAGCCCTACCATATCATCAAGATGTCCCTTGCTGGACTTGATTGCATGAATCATCTTAGCCGGATAGCCCTCATTTCGAAGAAGCTTTTTATTAGCTATGTCCTGAATATCCGATGACAGACAAAGATCAAATCTTTCTGCACCCTTTATCTGATAAGCATAGGAATATACTGTTCCTATGTAATCGAGAACATCATTTTGTATCATCAGATCTTCGAAGAGCATATTATTTACAGAGAAAAATCCTGCTTCATATATTACAGTCGGCCATTCATTTCTACGAATATTGCAGCCTGAATCTTTCATCTTGTCACAGCCACAGGTTTCGCCATAGATGATTTTGGCCTCTGTATCAAATTCCGGAAGTCCTATCCCCTTCTTCATGCAGTTGAGCGCTTCAACAGAGTAACTGCCCAGCTCAAACGCAGGAGCTTCATAGGATGTAACTATCTTAGGACTGGTCTGGCCCTCTTCATTCGAGTCACAGCCCACAACAATCAAATCCTCCGGAACCTTTATTCCTCTTTCCTCACATGCCTTGCAGACACCAATGGCCATAGGATCATTTGCACAGATTATTGCTTCCGGGAGCGTTTTACCTGATGACACAAGATCATCAATGCACTGCTCACCACTGAGATACCAAAAGTCACCCTCTATTATCCTTTCTTCAGGAACTTCAAGATTATGATTCTTCATAGACTGCATAAAACCTGCACATCTCTGAATTGAATGCTTATGTTTCTTCTTACCAGTAAGGAATGCAATATCCTTAACACCATGTTCTTCAATAAGATGGTCCGTCAGCTTCATGACAGGTGTATAGCAGTCAATAAATACAGAGTCATAGTACTTGCTTTCTAGATCAACCACAAGAACAGGACCTGTAAATGTTTCACTTAACTTTTTCTCAATTTCCTCGGACACGCCAGCCGTCTGAATCGTATCCTTAAGAATTAAAATCCCATCAAAAAAATCAGGATTAACTAAAGAGAAAATGTTAGACTCGCCCATCTCTCTATCAGTCGTATCCTGATATTTCTTATACATAGAAAAAACGCAGACATCCTTCCCCATATCAAACGCCTGCTTCGTAAATCCAGAAATAAAACGGCTTTGAAAACTCTCATCAGCCTGCCCAGCTAAAAGCGCAAGCCTCTTCCTTTTTTTTGCCATATTCATTTACCCCATTTGTCATAGAATGTAAATCCCCAGATGTAACATAAGGTCATTTTAACATTTATAAATGAGGCATGCAACGATATATAAAAATGAGGACTGGTCCTTTTCACATAAGATGCATTTTGACCTTTCCTCATTTATAAATTTTTATTTAATTTTCGTCGTCGTCATCATCTTCTTCATCGTCATCGTCAGACATGAAAATCTGTACAAAATCGTTACCAGCTTCATTTCCTCTTGGATCAGTACCTGTCGTTAACTTATCATAAAAACGGCTCATTACCATATGTTGTGCTGATGCAAATACAGCATATAAAAGTAATAATGATAACTTTAAATGACCAAAATAAACATATTCCATCCATTTATAAGCCACAAAGAATACTGCGGCGAAAATATAGAAACTGATAAAATCGATAGTACTCATAAAAGTCGACTTACTATCTCTAACAGCTTTAATATGTCTCATCCCAGCTTCTATCAATTTACAGACCATTACTGCCACAAAAAAAGACACAACATGTACAACAACATAACCTGTATCATATTTTCCATGCGAAAAGTTTCTTTCAAGGGTAGCGAATATTGCAAATGTCAACAATTCAAGTAATCCAGATATAAATCTTCTCAAAATAATTCCTCCTATAATTCCCCTATATATAATACCTTTATTTAACCCTTGATACTATTCCACATATTTATAAAAAAATCAAGAATAATTTTACTAAAGTAATTTCTTATGAAATAAAAAAACCATAATGTTTCTATTGTAATAAATATAATGTAATAAATATAATGTAATAACTACAAAACAATAACTACAATATAATAATTACAATAGATACATTATGGATCTAATTATTTACTCATATGCTTTTTATTTATAGTATATGTATAGTTTTCTATTCATAGACTTTCTGTGCAAGTCTCTGTTCAAAATCAGCAAGCGGCAGTGGTCGGTCGAAGAAGTAGCCCTGAGCAATCTCACAATTATTTCTTCTAAGAACCTCCAGCTGATCTACGGTCTCAACACCTTCGATAACAAGTTCTAGTCCTATGTCATGAGCAAGAGCTATAACATGCTTGAACATCTTGTTAGAAATACTATCCGCATCTTCAATATCCTTTGGAACGAAGCTCTTATCTATCTTCAGAACATTCCAAGGTATATCTCTAATCAGGTTCAGGGATGAATAACCAACACCGAAATCATCAACCGCAGTCCATACTCCTTCGGCCTGAAGTCCGCAAACAATTCGGCGAAGGTCGCTGAAGAGAACATCTGTTGTTGTCTCAGTCAGCTCGACTTCTATATATTCATGTGGAACCTGATGTTTATCAATAATCGCAATAATATGATCAAGAAAATCAATTGAAACAAGATGTTTTCTTGAGAAATTAACTGAAACCCTGACAACCTCTCTTCCTTCATCCAGCCATCTTCGAATATCTTCACATACATGATCCAGCATATAAAAATCTAGATCACATATATCCGTATTCATCTCAAGAACAGGAATAAACTCCATAGGTGGTACAACATTATTATCCTTAATCCATCTGCATAGAGCCTCTGCACCAGATAGCTTTTTAGAATCAATATTTACCTTTGGCTGATAGTAAACAGCAAATTCCTCATTTGCAAGTGCTTCGCGGAAATCACTCTGCACCTTCTTCATGTGTTCTTTTGCCGATTTCATCTTATCATCATAAACTACAATGCTTCCACCAGCCTCACGCTTTGCTGTACTGCTGGCCATCATAACCTTATCCATGATATCGCTATAGGATTTCAGCATATATGGATTCGGCAGCATGTAGACTCCGGCTGCAGCTGATATCATAATCTTCTTCTCACCAGCTTCATCAAAAGCTACCGGAACACCTAAAAAGATCTCATATACAGCTCTTTTCACTTTCCTGTCGAACACACCTACAAACTTGTCACCACCAAGACGAACGATGATGCCGGAATCCCCGATAGCATCCTCTATCATCTTGTAATAAAGCTTCAGAACCTTATCTCCATTTTCACGGCCAATCTCGTGATTAACCATAGCAAAATTATGCAGGTCAATGTGAAATGCAACATTTGCACCAAGCCTATTCTCAATATTTGCTATATCAAGATAACGCGCAAAGGCACGGAAATTATGATAGCCGTCAAGATCGGAAAATCCAAACTCTTCAAGTCTTTGAAGAAGTCTCATACGGCTAACAAAACCTAGAATAATACGGAGCATGGAATCAAGCTGTCCAACTTCCTCGTCAGGATGATCCTCGACTTCATCCTCAATGTATAATGTACCAATAATAACAGCTTTACTATTAGAAATAATTCTAATTCGAAGCAAAATATTCTTTGATTTCTTATTATCAAAATCACAGAACATTTCACCAATGCCCCTCTGCTCCATAAGCGGAGTCTGATAGAACACAGTTTCACCCCTCGAAAGCCTGTATGCTTCGCATAGCTCAACTATCAATTCTTTATAAGTTTCTTGATCAAATGGTTGAACATGAGTCAGACGAACAAGTCTTTCTATGTACCCCAGATACTGTTCTTTACTAACCATAAGCTACCCCCGAATAATGTACATTTATGGACAGGTCCATCTATCACTTTTCATATAATTAAGGACAAATCCATCCTGCACATTTTACATATAGAGTAATTATATCACTTCTGCTCACTAAATGAAACTAAAAAGAGCCAAGGGGGGATAATCCCAAGGCTCTAATTATGCTCATTATCTAAATACACATGCCGACTTACTCGAAGGTAATGTTGCCATCCTCGTCAATGCTGAATACTACATAGTCTGTCATATAGTAATCGCCATATATGTCGTCGATGCAGAAGGAGTACAGATAGTCTCCCACATCCATGATGTCATATTCTATTTTCAGCGTACCTGTCACTGTATACTCTGCGCCGGCATACTCTGACTCTTCATAGGTATCTGCATCAAATGCGTAGTAGCATGGAGTTATCACATCACCCTTCTTAAGCTTTATAATCTCGCGGGACGCAACTCCGTCTTCATCTATACCATCCCACGCTCCTTCAACCTCAACACTTCCATCTGAAAAATATTGCTTAAGTCGTAGATTGGTCTCCTCATCATTTAGCAGTATTGGTGAGGTGTACACAACATAGTCCTCAGTTTCTTCAACAACATAGGTTGCAATGTTCTGTCCGTCTGGAAGCGACAGCCAGTAACCATCAAAGTTGTCAGAGAACTCACCTGTGTTCCAGTCACCCACAACATCAGTGGTCTCGCCCAGCTCGAGAATATCATTTCCATCATCTGCGTATGTATAAACCAGGGCAATCACGCCCGATGCGTTATTAATACCATTTTGATCCAGCTTAAAGCCAAATGTACCATCATCCTCAACTTCCGGTTCATTGGTAAATGTGATATATGAGCTCTCTCCTGTCTGTTCGTAGTCATCCAGGTAATCCCAATAACTGTCATCTGAGGTACCGTACTCCCAGTCGCCATCGTCCTCAAAGAACTGCTCATCATCGTAGTCATCAAAGTCCTCATCCGTGGCACCTGTCTTATTCTGTCTGTCCACGAAGGAAAGATAATAAGGACTAACAGAAATCTTCTCAAAGATAGAAAGCTCATTTGACCCCTGTATTGATAGAGGATAATACATAGAAAGTCCTGACGCATCCGGATGTGCAGAGCCCGTCACCTGATAAACCACCGTGTCACTCAGAGCTTTCTGAGCAGCTTCTGCTCCATCTGCATATGTGGAGCACGCCTCGATTATTCCACCCATGTCCACCATATTTGTATAGCCTTCTGTCTTGTTATTACCACCATAGTTATCAGCAGATTTGATACCTCGAACCATTTCCGCAATGTTAGCAGAATCCTGTCCAGCCTCATACATATTCTTTGCAAAACCATTGAAACTGGTAAGGAGATTATCCATCTTAGAAAGGTCTATCACAGCCAGGGTTGTCAGATCATCATCATTCTGTGCCTCACATGCCGCAAGAAAGCTGTCACAGACCTCTTTACCAAGATCTGCACCACCAGCTTCTGGATTCTTTGCTAGATATGAACCAATAGCCTTGTAGTCCCATCCACTGCCCGGCTCTGTCTCTTCGGAACCATACATGTAATCAGCATAGGTCGCAAGTACATTAGCGACCTCTACTGTGCCCATAAGACATGCATCAAAACCGATGAAATCAAATCTACGGTTAGAACTCTTGGCACATTCGCTCAGTGCAGAATCCATTTCCATAAGGTCGATAGAATCGCTGTCATACATTTCGTCGAAGCACACTCCTGTAATACTTCCACCACCATGGTTCCACATAACGAGCCCCATGTGTTCAGAAGCATATTCACTGGTACCCCAGACAAGGAAGTCAGAAAGAGTACTTGTCACTCCCATGTTGGCCAGCGACTGCTCATCCACCATCTCAATATCGCCATTCTGAACAACGAATCTCTGAAGCTTGCTGTCATCTACTTCATCAGTATTCCATCCATCAGTACCTCCTGTCTCAACGACAAATCGTACATTGTCACTTGGAGAAGCACCCATCATCTCATCCAGGTCATCCGTTCCCATTCCGCCATCAGATTCAAGGTCAGTACCACATAAATAAACAAAGATAGTCCATACGCCCTCGTCACCAATGTCGCCTGTGTTACTTACCACAGTTCTCTCTATAGAAAGTTCACCTGTAGAGCCGGCAACACTCATTTGCGTCCCCTTTATTGCTGACGCAGAACTCGTAATGGAACTACCTCCAGACTCCTCTTCATAATCGTCATAATAATCGTCATCGTAGTCTTCATCGCCATACTCATCATAATCGTCGTACTCATCCTCATAGCCATAATCGTCATCGTAATCATCATCCCAATCATCACCACAACCCACACAGGAAAATGCGAGGAAAGATGCAAGGATGACAGCCAGTGATTTTTTCATAATTTTAGACATATGTTTATTCATAGTTATTCTCCATTTCCACATCAGTACATTAATCACCTGTCGAAATTTTCTTAATCCACTTACCACTTCTAAGTCTAAGAAACGCCCATACAGTCTTCACTATCTGGTCAGATTTCAAACAGACATAAATCCAGAAGGCCGGAAGCTTAAAATAAAAGCCTGCTAGTATCCCAAGCGGTATAGCCAATACCCAGAGAAAGATATTATCTGTAAGCATAAGCATGGCGGTATCTCCTCCGCCTCTCAGAACACCCTTGGTCATAATACTGTTGGTACCCTGAAAAACAATGATAAGGCAGATTGCATCCATAAGATATTTTGCTGTTTCAGCAGTCTCAGGACTTGCACCTTTATAAAAACCAATAATAAGGTCACTAAATAACAAGATAAATGCTGCTGATAAAAGTCCCAGAAACAGTCCCAGCCTGAAGAACTGATAGCCCTGCTTCATGGTTTTATCCCTGTCGCCCTCTCCCAAAGTAATTCCAGTCACTATAGCTCCCGCCTGGCTTACGCCTGAAATAACAACTGTACTAAGCTGCTGAGTAACACTGGTAATTGCATTTGCAGCTGTAAAGGTCTCTCCCAGGTGTCCAATAACCATTGCAACTGAGTTAGTGCCGATGGCCAGAATTCCGTCACTAATAAGTACAGGTATACTTATACGGATATACTCACGGAGCAGTGATCTGGTCCGCATGAATAGGTGCCTTGGTCTGAAATGGATCTTCCTATCATACAAAAACAGATAAGTCAGTATTAACGTGCACTCCACAATTCTGGCTATCAAAGTACCAAGTGCAGCTCCAGCAACACCCATCTTTGGTGCTCCAAGCTTTCCAAATATAAAGACATAATTCATGGAAAGATTAGTTCCAAATGCCACGATCGACACAACTAGTGGATAGAGAACCTGCCCCACGCTTCTGAGGACTATGGTAACAACCAGTGATATTCCCACGAAAAAGTAGGTAAGCACTGAGTATCGAAAATATACCACTCCCAGCTCAATGATTGTTGCATCTTCCGTATAAGTCCGCATGATAACCCCTGGAGCAATCAGTGTAGCCAGAGCAAAAAGTGCAGCAAGTGTCACATTCAGCCTGAGCATTAAACACACCGTCTGTTTCAATGCCCTGGATGCATCCTTATCAGCCTCCTCATTATCTGCAGCCTGCTTCATCCCCCAGTATCTGGACACAAGAACAGACGCTCCCATTCCAAGTCCCATACAGAATATCTGAAACACCGAAATAAATGAGTTCGCCAGTGATGAAGCCGACAGGGCACTATCGCCAAGTGTGCCCACCATCATTGTATCCAGCATATTCACACCAATCGTAATGAAACTTTGCAGTGCAATAGGAAGCGCCAGCACAAATACCTTTTTATAAAACTGTAAATCCTTCCTGGAATCCCCCTTCAAAACCCTAACAACCTTTTCACCGTATTTACTTGACACTGTTACCTTGCAGACAGCCATATATATAAATTTGCAAATCCGCCCTCTGGGATCGGCTCAAATTCATAACCATAGTCTGTAGAAGGAAGCAGATTCTGGTTTGCATCCAGAAATACAACGCTGAAAATCTCCAGGTTGCTCTGAGTAAACAGAATCGAGTCAAGCATATATACACACTTATTATCAGCCTGTCTAGGCTCACCAAGTGTAAATGTTATATCTTCGCATTTCATATTGTGGTTCCAGTCTCTGAATGTTACCCTTATATACTTTATTGCTGACACTCTGCTCTCCGTATATTCATAAGCGAGAGAAGCCTGCTCTGCTGACGCATACTCTGGTGAAACATTTCCAGGCGAAATATTTCCAGTAGTAATATTTCCAGGCGGAACATTCTTCTGATCATTATCCAAAGAACAAAAATACACAACCAGAAAGATTATATATCCCAAAACAATAACCGGTATTAATATAAATACTAAGAGTAATATCATCTCATCACCTTATGTAGAAACTACTCGAAAAAACACTTAACATTATGCATTTTGAAACAGATCCAAATTGCACATTACCCATTGTAACACAAATGAACATCCGATACAAAATACACATTATGTGCAAAATGGACCTGTCCTTATTTCATATCTAGTGATTTGATGAGCTGGCAACAGTGATCATCATCATACACATAATAAGAGCCACTTCTTCGGCAATGATGATTGCAACAGTACTGTTCACTGCTGAATTCAACACCTTATTGGAATCAACGCTGTATACATCAGCTGCCAGCATTGCTGCGAACAACAGTCTCTGTTTTTTGTTCAGCGACCAGCTGCCGAAGCCCTTTGCCTGCTTAAGATATTCAGCTGCTTCGATGATATTATTTACAAGTATATCTGTATCTACATCCAGATCTATCAGACATCCAAGCGATGCAAATTCATTATACTCAGCTCCATACTTATGCTTTTTTTCCCAGAACTTTCCATAAATATTAACCACCTTGTCACACTTTTCCTTCATATCACCATCAGAAAGAGTAAGCACCTCAGAAAGCCCCTGAATCTCATTTCCACCTACCCCTATCTTAACTTCCTTCTTAAGATAATGGTAACAGGTCTCCATTTCTCTGATAATTGTATCCACTGACTTATCCGTCATGCAAAGCATCACCGCAAAAACAATGTCAGATGATGAGGTAATAAGAGGATGCTCCTTCCCCATCCTCTTATAGAGCTCTTTGAATTTCTCTTTAATTGTGTCAGCGTACATGACCATGCCCGCATCTACAATTGAAATAGCAGCCTGAATAATATAACCACTGTCCGAGAAAAGCCCTTTAGAAAACTTATCGTATACTATCTTTACATCATTCAGAAACTGATATGGATCATTTGAAAGTGCCATCTTGCAGACTATCAATGGTTCAGCTGTACCTCTAAACGAAGAAAATATGCTCAAGTTATCCTTAACAATCTTCCTTGCCTCCTTAAGCTTCTCAACGTCAATCTCCCTCTTAGCACCAGTAAAGACAAGAGCTGCAGCAATATTCATCAGATTATTACTAAACTTAAATTCATTCTCAAGTTTCATTCTGTTTCCAATAAGTTGATCACATTTGTTCTTTAAAATCTCGTTCATCTCTATTCCTCCTACCAAGAATAATTAATTTGTCTATATATCAATGATGCATCTCTCTGCATCCTATGTAAGCATCATACTCTCTTATAAGATATCATAAGCAAAAACTGTTGCAAACAGACACTTTCATGTCGTGAATTGAAGCTATAAAAGCGGTTACAAAAATGCGCAAAAATGTTTGCACAGGCCAGATTTATAATGATATAATCACCAGCGAGGGTGAAATATTTCTGTATATATTACAGAGCTATTAGAAAGGAATTATTTATATGACAAGGGAAATTCTAGAACAAATTGTTGAGGAACATGATTATCTTTATATTCTGATTGTTAACGGTGGTATCTTAAGAAGTAAACAGCACGCTTACTACGCTGGCCTTTCAGAAGAAAGCATCCGTGAATACTACGAAAAAATCAAAGATCAACTTGGTGATGATCCAGAATATGAAATAAACATACTGGATCTGGATGACTTTTCAAACTACGCCGTGCTGTATTCGACCGGAAACTATCCGGCATTCTATCTTGTCGAATATGGTGAGGTACCAACTGAGCTGTTATACACCAAGCGAGCTGATGTTATTGAGAAAGTCAAGGACATTCTTCTTTCACTAGATTCAGATCACATATTTTGCCCAGCCAATAGCGAGCATGTCGGAATCACAAGAGTGATCGGCAAAAAAAACATCACACAAAGCTTTTATACAACCAAAGAAAAACTTTTAGACACTGTGCCTGATGAAGAATTCTCTATCGAGCCTATAGATCTGATAGATACCTTAACATGCGCAAAAGGCTGGATTCCTCAATTATTCACACTTGATGATATGCTCATCTCCGGCTTTGAGTTTTTACATGCGATATTCCAGTACTTTAGACAGATTCACATATTTGGCGAGGAAATCATCGAGCTTCTTAATAGAGATGAACTGTACTACGGCTATGACAAAAACGATGATGCGCCTGTTAAAAACACAGATTATCCAATCATTTTCACGGATAGAGATCGTGCAGAAGAGATCTGTAACTTTATCATGGAAGATCCAGATGCTTTTGAGGTGAGAAAAATCACAAAGGATAAAGAAACCTTCGACTTTATCATTAATGAAAAAAGTGACCTTATGATCATCGACGAAGATAGCGAAATTGCAAGATACTGTTTCTCAAGGGATCTTAGAACAATCTTATTGGGATATGAACCTAAATTCTGTATTAGAAATCAGATAAAACTAATGCAGGATATAGACAGCACTCCTGTTCTCTACACTCTCACATCAAAAGAAAAGGGCTATAAGGGCGTACCACAGCATCTTATAAATACAAAAGAAGACTCCGAATTTCTTATATTTACTGACCAGGAAGAAGCAAGAAAATTCATTAAGGCAACAGGCCTAGCTGTAGATATAGGAATCATCAAAAATGATACTGAAAAACAGTTCCATGATCTGATTGTGAGTGCTCATTTAAATAAGCATTCAGCACTTTATGTCTGCTTCAACGCACCATTAAGCGAAGAACTCAATGAAGCAAACATGCGAATCTTCGTGGACGAATGGGCAGATTACCTGGGCAGATATAACTTCCGCAGAAACAATCCGAACGATTATTATCAGCTGAGACTGGAAACTATAACTGTGTAAAGAAAACAGGACAGGTACATTTTACACCTGTCCTGTTCTCTTTTATAGCTAAGTCATAAAACCTAACAGTTTATTTAGAAGAATATGGATCAGCCCAGCAAGCAAAACATTAATTATAAATGGAATAACTATAATAAATTCTGACTGGCTAATATGAAGCTGTAAAAACTTTAGAATGGTATATCCTATATTCTGGTGTAACAGGTATAGTGGATATGATATGACTGCGATTAGTTCTAGTGGATACAGAACTTTTCGTATAGAACCGTTGGGCTGAATGCCCTTTAGATATAAATAAGCGCATAACATCAGTATCATCATTACCGCGATAAAAAAAACAGTGTACAAAACACCAAACAAAACATACTGAAGTACAACTGAAAGCGCCAGACATATTCCTGCTGTTACAGTGCTCTTTCTGTCACCAATATGGTGAATTATAAATGCAGCGCAGAAGCCTGCAACAAACATATGGCCATACTGTTTTCCGATCAGACTGTCAATTAAATTCTTTGAAAAATCTCCCATAGAGCTCAAAAACATTGTAGAATTTTCAAGATAAACATATATAAAAAGCAGCGCTATCCAGGCCAAACCGAGATATGGAAGTTTATCCTTTAAATGAAATAAATAAATTATAAGCGCAATAAATATATAGAAAACTATTTCGTACGCTAGAGTCCAATATGCACCATCAACCAGTCCGACACCACAAAATGACTCAAGCATCGTGAGATTAATTACAGCATCCTTAACTGAAACAGCTCTTTCCGGAAGATAGAAATATGTTACTAAAAACGTTACTATAACTGCTATCCAATAAGCTGGATACAATCTAAGAAATCTTTTCCTAATGTATTCTTTGATTCCTGTGTCATCTTTCAGAACAGCAAGAAACCCACTCAGCACAAAGAAGATTGAAACAGCCATATATCCCCAGGACACACGGAACTTCCAATCATTTGAAGTATGAAAAATATCATTATATCTTTTTGTATAGTGAAACATAATCACTATAATGCAGGCAACCGCCCTTATATAATCTAGATATATATTTCTTTCAGACATAAAATCACTCGAAACTACTGAAATTCACTCGAAACTCTCTTTAAGATTTCGATCCATTAGATGCCAGATAAAGCCTTCCCTTCATCTCATCGTCTATTCTAGAAAGCTCCTGTTCTGCTTGATATCTTTTCAGCTTTCCTTCTTGCTGAATCCTTGTAATTTCATCCAGACTTTCTATTAGTATTCTATTAGCTTCCCCCAGAGCCTTTGGATCTATATTATTGTCGTCTCTAGCCTTTTGTGTTTCGACAGTAAGCATCTTAAGATTCTGAGCATTTTTAATGAGAAGCTGATTTGACATATCGGTCAATTTTTTGTCCGCCTCTATTGCCGCTCTAGTATGTTCCGTTCCAAACGCTATCACTATCTGATTTTTCCATAGAGGAATAACTGTATATAACGTCGACTGAAGTTTATCCGCCATAGCCGCAGCATTTGCCTGCAGCATTCTAATCTGTGGAGCTTGCTGCAGAGATATCGTTTTTGTAGTTTCCAGCTCTAATATCTTTCGTTCCAGTCTATCGATAATATCTGGAATTATATCTGCACATTCAGCTGGATAATCTCCCGCCCTGATATGTTCCAGTTTATCCTTTGCTGCAGCTATCTTGAGATTAACAAGTCGGAAATATTCCTGATTCATCTTATATATCTGATCCAGCATTGCAGTATCCTTCATAAGACGAACTTGATGCGACTCAAGTGAACTCTCTATTTTTTCAACATTTTGAGTTATAACATCGTATTTATTCTGAAGAGTAAGCAGCTTAGTTTTTTTCTGCCAGGAAAACTTAGCAGAAAGTTTTGGAAGAAGACTCTTACTCTCATCATTCTCATTTGATTCTGACAGATATTCTACGGTTTGATCGATGGTTTCACTAATCTCATCTACATTAGTTTCTCCAATACTTTTAATCATCATTTCCGAAAGCTCAGCCATCTTTTTCTGAATATCAGAACCATATAATGTAATATTATTTGCCTGGCTGATGTCTAACAGTTCTATATTTTTTTGAAATAATTCCCTGTCCTCATCTTCAAGATAAATCTCAGGATTATCAGATAACTCTCTAAGCAAAGAAATATCATCCATTTAATCAACCTCCACTTGATAAAAACCCACCCTCGACAGCATATACCGGTATCATAATCTTATCCCCTATACCGATCTTATCTAGAAATGCATCTGCATCCTCATATATATTATTTCCACTAATATTCATCTCACTTGGTGAACCAATATATATATCAGTGTCCTGAATATCCATGATCATCCTGGTATATTGTTCATTTAATACCACGCCATAACTGAGTCCCCAGCCACATTTAAATGGCATGGATTCCTTAATTCTGCATAATACTCTTCTTACAAATGCTTTTCCACACATAGGGTAATAACAAAGCCTAGGAAAAAGCATCTGCCCTGGTTTCTTAAGACCAATCTCACATCTAAACACCTCTGAGTCTACACTGCAAACCTCAAAGAGTCTAAAGTCAACCATATAATTATTCATTTCCAGGAGTTTTATAAGATTCAGTGCTATAATTCCTCTGTTTCTTATCTGATCCTCAGTTGTTGAGGACTCATAGGTAACCTTCATCCATATTCTCTTCAGTTTCTTCTCTTCGGTCCTTTCAAGCCTATACATATTCTTTGGTGCACCTGCTATATATGCAGGTACATTTGGTCTCTGTCCTACAAATGATGTGCTGGTTTTTCGAACTCTGGCTTTTTTCTTATTAACATTTTCAAGCTGTTTTGCCAGCTCAAGAAACTGATCATAGTTCTCACTATAGCCACCTATACAATAATTAATCGCTTCATCGAGTGGAGCACCTGCAAAACTTTCGCTGGCAGTTCTGCTTTTCTGTTCATAGAAAACATTTGTATTAATATCAGGATTATTCAGGAGAAAACTCTGTACTTCGCCTATAGTCCCAAAAAACATCTTATATTCTGTAAGATTCTTGTTTTCCAGTATTTCCAGGTACTTGCACTCTTCAGGGCTAACTCCGGTACCATTCATATCTTAACCCCTTCTTGAATCTACAATTTGAGAAAACGCTCTCATTATTTCTTCTGCATTTGCAAAATCCTTTATGTTATGTCTTATATGATCCTCAATAAACGCCAGATATGTTATATCTTTTGTTTGAACAAACTCATATTCAAGTATCTTATTCATATCAAAACTATTATTATCTTTATACTTCTTAATACGTGTAGCATCACGAGTAGTTATGATACCTGGGGCATCTCCGTAATTCTTTCTTCCCCACTCATCAGTAGCCTTCCTGAATAGAACAAGAAATGAATACCAATCTGGATAATCCGCAAGAATCTTCTTCTCAACTTCATTGTCATAGCCAACGTAGATAGGAGTAAATCTCTGCTGTACAGACTCCTCAATCTTTTCTCTGGAGTTGTAATTGCTGTCAGCTCCATTTCCATCTGTATTACCTGCTCCGATTATTCTAAAGTTTGGATGGCGCCTTACATTTTCTCCATTTGGAAAGTTATAGCTTGCATCCTTCAGGTTTGATAGAAAAGAATTCAGCTTAACAGTAGCTCTGCTGTTACCATTATCAAGCTCATCGCAAAATGCGATCTTACCATACTTGTAACACCTATAAAAATTAGGTCTGCTGTAACCTCCATCTGCTGTCTGAAATCCAAGAATATCATATTCCTCATTAATATATCCAATGTCTATGAAGTCCATATCAAGTATCTTAGCAATTTGAGAAACCATATATGTCTTTCCACATCCAGAAGGGCCAATCAGATAAGGATTTGCATTTTCCATGACAGCTATAAGAACATCATCAAACATTTTATGAAAATGTTCCCCCATAGCGATCATATAAGATTTCTTATCCATAGCAGCCTGATATCTATCAGAGAATTTCTTTGTCTCATCCAGCAGAGGATTAACATCAGGAATTTCTACATCCTCATCCTTTACATTTATCTGTGGCTCATAAATCTTTGCATATTCATCATGCTGATTTAAATATGCCGATGCATCTGGTATCGTGTTGCTATATTCAGCAGTTATTTTTCTAGATTCACCTGCTTCAGTCTGGTGCTTTGAAGTTGAAGATGTAACACTTATTTTTGCTGCATTTTCGACTGTTCCTAATTCCAACTGTGTAATACCTTCCGGCATTTCAAGCTTCACAGTATTTATTGTTTTTTCAGCCGCCTTCTTAAGTGCAGAAAGTCTTTCTTCCGCTTCTGCAAATGTCTCTTCTACCAGCTTCTTTTTTTCATATAGAACCACCTGTTTCTGCTCAGATACGCATTCATCGTATGCCGCCTTAAGCTTCTCATCTATAATACTTAGTTCATATTTGGCTTTTTTTACTTCATCCTCACAAATGGTTTTTACATCCTGTACACTGTTCCTTGAGGTTGCATCAAGAATATTTACTCTTTCTTCTACAACCTTTACCAGCTCTACCACCCTATCGTGAAGAACCTGAGCCATCTGAATCTTCCTTACAGCATCTAGAAGAGTTGCTTCATTTACATCATATATTCCAGACATACGACGCATTTTCTCCAGTTCATCATCAATAACCGCCTGCATATCAGCAGTTCTTTGAAGCTTCATGGTCACATCTATAAGATTGGCAGTAAAGCAGTCCTCATCTAGAAAATACGCTCTTGCAGTAATGGCATAGGGTTTTATATAAGCCTCGATCAGTCCATTAGACGAATCTCCAATTATATTTTTAGACCATTTCATATAATTAAACTTATCACTGAATAGGTCATAAATTGTACCATCAAACAGCTTTCTTGGAATAACTCCATCCTTATTAAACATTTCCAGAAATATAGAACTGATATTTTCAAAATCCGGAGTGTTCTCCTCATATGGAAACATATCAGCATAAACCTTTTCACCGTATGTCATAGTTTCAGTATATCTTTCAGGTGCAACTGAAGAACTCCCCAGAAGAACATTTATTGCAGTAGCATATAGACCGAAAGGCTCGATTATCCTGCTTTCCGGATGACTCTTTAGATATGTAAATCTGCTTAACAATTCCTTTGCCCCTGAACTATAATGAGTACGAAGCACACTCTCTATATCATTTATTAATTCAGTTTCAGCATTTTTCTCAAGTAATGAAAAAATCCCCATAATTAATACTCACCTTCTTTTAAAACTTTTTTATTTGTTCATTATAACACTTATAAATAAAACTTATAAATTCTGCACTACATATTTGCCTTCAAGTTCTTCTATATATCTGCTTCCTGTTCCTGCAAGGAAGGCACTTTGAACGAATTCTCTGTTATCAGTCTGATTTATAATTCTAAAAACCTCATTCTTCAGCATAAGTCCTGATTGCAGGCTCTTTATAATAGACCATCCTCGAATATCCGCACACTTAGCATCCTGCCAAAGAAATACTCCACAGAAATTCTGTACTTCAACCTGATCAGACGACTCAGATATATCATACAGAAGATATATTAATCCAAATGGCAATTCATAAATCGCACACGGACTCTTCTCATCTGGTAATAAACTAAGTGAAAAACCAGATATTAAGTCATCTATATTGGACTCTGATGTAAAAGTATTTTCGTACGAGTTCACATCATAAAATAGTTGTTCTTCTGCCTTCTGTATCTGTTGCATTTCACGCAGATTATCTTTCCCAAAATCAAATGAAGCGCTGCCATTAATACATAGCATATCTGAATTATATACAATTGATAATGCATCATCATAAAGCGATACATTAATGAGAAGATCTCCATTATCAACCATGAACCCATTAAGCTTTATAGAAAATGAACTGTCATTTATTTCGAATGTCTTAAAATACATGGTGCGATTCGAATCTCCGACTCGAATAATAAGTCTTCCTGCACCACGCCATCCACTCTTTCTATCGATTACTTCCACTTCCGTTCCCATAGTTTTATAGAGTCCCTTCACCAGGAACTCTACAAGTGGTTCAAATCGTTTGCTGAGAGTTGATGCATTTACCAGCACAGGAACATCATGTTTTTCCGCCTTATAATACTTACTTAAAATACTGTCATGTCTTGGAATTTCACCTGCTTCCATAATCTGCCGGGTGATATCATCCATAATAATAGAACTCTTATCTTCAGTAGTGTTATATGTTTCAAATATCTTATTCACAAAAGAATTAAAACAGTGATCATTCTCAGTATAATTAAGCTGACTATTGTCGCCAAAACTTACAAGCATGGATGTCACACCATACTTGCCATCAGGTCTTGATGCCCCTGTCAGATCATAGATATGGATCATCTTAATATCTGTAATACTCTCTATATTCATCTCCTCAGGAGACATTTGTCTAAATACAGTCTTTATCATCTTTAATATTCCTTCACTTATTCTACGTATTTTGAGAGATTTACCAATCCTTCAGACTTGGCTACAACCAGTGTTATTGCAACATCGCCGGTACAGTTGGACATGGTATTCATCATATCGATAAATGGATATATTCCAATGACAAGACCAACTGCTTCTATCGGAACCCCCAGACTGCTGAGGATTACACCAAGACATACAATACCTGCTCCAGGAACACCTGGACAACCTAGAGACAAAAGTATTATTGTTATTGCCAGAGAAAGAAGGGCTGAGGCTGGTACATTTACTCCATATGCGTTTGCCAGGAAGAGGCCACCGATGGTCAGAAATATACATGCCCATGACCTTCAGACCTATCCTTCCAAGCTCTGACAAATCCTTGAAGCCCGAAACGCATGACACAATAGAAAAGAACACCACTGGCGCGATAACGATCTTCAGTGAGTTCATAAACATGGTTTTAAATGGGACAAGCAGATATGTACTTATCCCATCTGATACAGCTGACGGCAGAACAAAATTCATAAGCAGTCCCATAGCCAGTCCCAGAACCAGCGCAGTTACTGTCATAACCAGCATCGACTGTTCTGACTGTCCTACATTAATTCGGACCTTGTTCTTCCCCCTGCTGTAGCTATACTTAAAATTATCTTTATTAGATTTAAGTAATATTGCTCTGAAAGCCTGCTCAACCTCATCATCCTCCATCTCAAGAATGGAATCTGCTTCCAGTTCCGAAGCACCGATCAGATCAAGCTTATCCCCTTTGGATGTAATATTTATAGTAGCATCACCCAGGTATTTCCTAACCCTGATTTCAATACAGCTTCCCTCATCTGCATTTTCAAGAAAATGAATCAGTAGTTCTTCAGAAAGCATAGAGCTCCTAAGCATAAGCTTACGGTTGATATTCATAGACTTCAGTGTTTCATTTATGAAGCTAAGGCATGAGGATAAAACATCTCCCCCGCCAACCTCAATACGAAATTTTTCATTTATCATCTTATCTTAGTACATCCCCTGTCCAATTAAGATGATTTTATTATACTATAATGTACCCTGAATTATCAAAATAATACCAGCTGCCATCGATTGTAAAATAGGAGCAGCCACAAAACGGTTGCCCCTAGCTAATACATCTTATTCAATTTCTATATCATAATACTTATTTAATTCCTTTATCGTAAAACTCCAGGAAATCTGCAAATAAATCCTCATCCAGACGATTACTCCATCTGGCATGATCAAGATTTTTATTGAGATAATCCGTCTTATCTTCTATGAATCTGTCCTTATTCTCCTCTGCATTGTAGTCATAATCCAGAGTGGTGAGCCAATCGTCAAATCCAGCATTTAACTCGTCTACATAGGTATCATCCTGCTTGTTAAATATATCATTATGACCTCTGTCAGTAAATCTTACAAATGTGAATCGAGGATCATCCTTATATTTTTCGTAGTATTTATCGTAGCCATACTCGATGCCTATAACATTATCATCCTCACTGTGAACCACCATAACAGATGCATCAGAAGTTTCAAAGCCTTTCATGGCTGTATTTGTAGCGTACTTTCCAAACTTAAAACACTCATGTATTTTTATAAATGGTGTCATTGCATATATAGCAGGCCCAGCCTGGTCTTTACCACCCGATTCAAACATATCCGAAGAACTGTTGAATCCGGAACACTCAATGACGGCCTTAACTTCAGGATGATATGTAAGCACATTACATACCGAGTACCCGCCCCAGCTATGTCCAAAAAGAACGACAGGAAGGTCTTTATACTCTTCTTTTCCCTCAATAAATGATATTGCATAATCAAGATCTATAACACCTTGAGGAACACCGCCTACGCCATCCCCCTCACTCTTATCACATCCAGTTGCATCATAAGCAAACACATAGTAGCCGTTCTTAGCGAAATAATTTGCCACATCCATATATGAGTTATGACCTCCACCTCCAAAACCATGAGCAATTACCACTATTCCACGCTGATTTTCTCCAGAGCTATACAAATATCCGGCAAGCTTCTGTCCTTTATCAGATGGAAAACTATATTCTGTGCATTCAAGTCCTTCAAAATCTTCTAAGCGAAGCATAAGTGGTTCGTAGCTGTCACCACGGACATTTATATTATCATCATACATCTTTACGCAGAATGCCCACCATCCTCCTATAAGCAGGACCAGAACACTTAGTACGATGATAAGTATTATCTTCTTAATCTTTTTCTTCTTCATTATTCAATCTCCCATAAAAGAACTTTTTATGAATCAAATGTATCATACGAATTATTAAGAAGTCATTAAGAGATTGATGGAAATATAAAATTATAATATAAAACGGGCACACCCCTGCGGATGTACCCGTCCTAAATGAATCGCTATTTATTTGAAATCAACTATTAATTACAAACTCCGTCAGCACCTATCCAGTATCCATCGACATACTGGCTTGTTACCATGTAACCTGATGAATCAAAGTAATACCAGCTTCCATCAATCTTTAACCATTGTGATGCAGGCCACCAACCAGACTTATCTTCAACCCACCAGCCTGTAGAGTTGCTCTTCCATGTCAGATAATATGCCTCATCCCATGAGCCATCTCCATTGAACCAGTAACCTCCATAGTATTCTGAAGAAGCCATATAGCCGTCTGAATTAAAATAGTACCAGATACCATCAATCTTCTGCCATGCACTCTGAGGATACCAGCCAGATGTATCTTCTACCCACCAGCCTGTGGAGTTACATTTCCACTCAAGTATTCCTTCATAGGTCTGAGAACCGTCTGCGCTGTACCACTTACCTTTAATCCACTCATTGGAGTATTTAGGCTTTTCAGGCTCAGAACTACTTGAACCAGAGCCAGAAGATGAAGAACCTGAACCGCTTCCTGAACCACCGGACTGTACATTAGTATTCACTTCACTTCCACTGATGATATACTCAGAGTTATGTGTAATAGCAAAGCTGCACCACTTATCAGCTCCATCAAGTGTCAGATCAAAGGATGGATCATTCTGAATCTCCATCACTCCATTATTATTATAATACAGGTACAGCTTACCCCTTATTCCCTTAAGGTTGTAAAGGTAGTCAGACTTCAGTCTGATCAATGCTCTTCCTGGCAGTAAACCATTTGGATAGAATCCGACTTTTACCGAATCCTCTGTTGTTCCATAAACACTCTTATCCATCTGCTCAACAGTTAGAAATAGATTTACATTCTTAGGATAATTAATATCTCGGCCATAGAATACCCACTGATAACTATCCTTATACGCAACCAGACGAATGTCTCTACCCATAATAGCGTAAAAAACAGCTTGCGTCAGTAAACCATTCGAAGAATCGTCAATGTGTACACCTATAGTTGTTCCATTAGGTGTATGATTAATCATGTTTACAAGATCATTATTTTGATTACTTGAACGGAAATAATAATCATCTACATCAGTTAATGTTAATGCAGGAACCTTAATCGTTACATCTGCAAACTTCAAAGTATCAGAGATAAACGCTCTTGCTTCCTCATCATATGTTCCGGAATATCCAGCACAAGCTCCTCTATCAACATCAAAAGCCATTTTTTCAATCTTATAACCGGTTACTATTCCTCTTTTATTAGTAAAGTAAATGTATGAAGGCTGGTACTTTCCAAGATAATTTGTTTCATCAATCGGAACATCTATTGTTATAGTTCCATCCTTGACATCGAGATTTTCAGCACTGCCACCAAAGTCATCATATCCCATACCGTATCCCTGAAGTGGTGTGAACTGAACAGTTGCATCACTTACACCAACATCATCTTTTACCATTAACTGGATTTTTGCAACACCAGGTCTATTAACTGATGACGACACATAACTTACACTATCCAATTCCGTGTATGCATTTCCAGCCGTTCCACCAGTAACTTTGAACTTAGGAGCATCAAAAATCTCTTCATCACATGTCAGCTTTCCCGAAACATAAGTTTTCGTACTCTCAAAATAAGTTCCATTTTGAAGATCAGCAGGTGGAGTTTCACCGTGTGAAATAGGTCCCAGGTCGTAGACTTTTTCATTGCCTAAACTATCATAAAGTGTCACTCGACTGATCTGATAATCACCCGGATGAGCAAACTTATCAAGTTTTAAATCCACTATATATTTCCCCTCTGATGGAGAACCACAATCTTCTGGAGAAGGAACACAATGTGGATTTAATCCTGAACCAACTTTATCATTGAGATAAAAATAATCAACACTGTAGCCGTTGATATATGGATCGCTACTAGAAACTCCTAATTCAACCTGGATTGTTCCAGGTGCATTTACTGAATTTCCTAACATACTGATACTGGTAAGTTCTGGTTCATATACTGGTTTATCAGTACCTTCGACCTTGAATGTTGGAGCATAAATTGTTTTAGTATTGTCTCGGGTATCATATAAAACCTCTGAAATATATGAATTGCTATCTTCAACATATGTACCCTCAGAAGTACTTACCCTGTATATGCTAGTATGATTACTTTTATCACCTATTTCTACTGAAAATATCCGGTATTCACCACTTAGAACATTTTCATCAATAGGTATATATACATCAAAGTAACCGGCAGAAGTCACAGTAGTAGTTATCGGTTCACTTAGCAGAAATAGTTCTCCTGCCTTTTTTCCAAAAAGTGGTGTCGCCTTAACTAAAACTTCATTTATTCCTGTTGGAAAAGCATTAACATGAAGCGTAACCTTTAACTTTACTTCTTGGCCCTTTTGAATAGTTGTCGGATAAACACTTACAGAATTAAGGACAGGAACTTCCCCATCAGCGTTAACCCCATTCTTCATCGGGAGGCCCCCAATGAGACTTACTATCATTAAAAGAGAAACTATTAATGATATAATTCTTTTTTTACTACAACACATAAAACCCAATCCCTCCTAAAAAAAACTAGATAGATTATAACATGTATACAGATTTTTTCACATAAGCTTTTTGTGAAAATTTTCTTTTTGATAATCTATGATTTAGAGTTGATAATCAATATTATTGAATAAATAATACTTATTTAATAATCTCTGATATTGAACTTCTCATCTATCTTCTCTTCTTCAGTTGTAATGCCTGAAACAAATTCCGTTACATATGTTTCTCCTGATACCGGATCAATATAGTATCTTATCTCTGCCCCTGTGTAGGACCTGAATAGTATCACAATCTGTTTCTCATCACTAGAAACAATTTCCCAATATACAGGATACTCGCCTTCCTCTTCGATTTTCTCCAGATCAGGATTCTGAATATGACAATAATTCTTGATAGAGTTAAGTGCCTGATCATCCGTTACATTCTCTTCCTTAATGCCTTCATTTCCATTTTGATCACTTAATACTGCCAGCGTACCGCTTGTAGTTGCTTCGGTCACTTCTGTCGCCACTTCAGTAGCTGCTTCCGTATTTTTTGAAGTCTCAGTATTATTATCTTCACCACAACCTGCCAGCATAAAGACCATCATCAAAGTCATTATAGCAATTTTTATTTTTCTCATAATAATTCCTACTAATAATCTCTTTTATAATTTCTTTTATTATTTCTTTTATTATTTCTTTTAATTCAATAATTTCTTATATCTTTCTTATAATTCAAAATTCCTTATAGCTTTTTTATCTATTTTTTTTCTTTCTATTTATCTTTCTTTAAGAAGTCCCAATTCAAAGCATTCGATAAGTTCGCACAGAGCAGAAATACGCTTCTGAATATCTCTACCAGAATCTGTGTCGCACACTCTCAGTCTTTCCGGCATAACCTCTGTAACCTGTATCTCTGGGGAGTTCTCTTCTCCTGGAACATATGGCTTATGTTCTGCCAGCGCCAGATGATGAGAGTTGAATATAAGTGTATATCCTGCAATGCCAGTTGTCTCATGATAAGCCTTTGAAAGTCCACCATCTATGATGTAAAGCTTTCCGTCCGCCTTAACAGGTGTTTCACCTTTACTAACCTGTACCGGAATATGTCCATTTATAATGTGGGCTCTCTCAGGATTCATACCGAACTCTTCAAAGATCTTGTCACAGTACTCTGCCTTCTTTGAAAACTCATAGTAGCTGTTATTCCCCTCCTTGCTGAGGCTCTTGTCCTCCAGGAAGATTCTTTCAAATATGGCCATTCTGTCTCTTCCGAAAACTGGAGATACTGGGCCATTCCACAGATACCACATAAGATCAAGAGAATCCGCCTTTCTTGGATGATCATCCTTAAGAAAATATGCATCGATAACCTTTGAATTCAGATAATCCATAAGTGATTTTCCAGAGAATTCTCCATCTGCACACTTCCAGGAATGAAACTCTCCATTTTCATTCATAGGGATACAACCGTGGAACAAAAGATTATTATTACAGATTTTATACATGGATCCATGGGAATACAGGAATTTAATATGATCCTGAAGTCTCTCAGAATGCTTAAATGAATATCTCAGGTTATCTATCAGTTCCTGTTCCACATCTGTTAACTTATATGGATCACTCCAGTCAATAGTCGGGAAGTTCATATCCATCATAGGATATTCTTTATCCCCGATCATCACCGTTCCCTTTTCTACATTAATCTTATCCAGCAGAAGTCTGTCATCCTGTTCATACTCCGGATGCCTTTTAATAAGCTGTCCTTCCAGCTTAAACTCAATGATTGCTATTGCTTTATACATCTTGGCAACCAGATCCGGATTAACTGAATCATATTTATTATCGTCAAGCAAATGAGGTTTAAAGCATTCACATTCATCATCTGCATACACTTCAGCCGCAAACATTGAAAGTGGTCTCAGGTTAATTCCATAACCATCCTCCAGCACATCAAAGCTGTTATAGCTGGTTGCAATTCTAAGTACTGTGGCGATAGAAGCCTCATTTCCAGCGGCTGCACTCATCCAGCTGATGTCGTGATTTCCCCACTGAATATCCACATCAGTGAATCCCATGATTTCATCCATAACATAATCTGCTCTTGGGCCCCTGTCGAAAATGTCCCCGATAATATGCATTTTATCGATGAACAGATTATGTATAAGATTACACATGGTTATGATGAAGTCATCCGCCGCCTGAATCTCAATGATGGCATCAATAAAACTCTTGTAATATCTAGCTTTATCAATGGAATCATCCGAATTAATAAGCTCATCAATAGCATATGCATAATCATCCGGGAGCTTCTTCCTGACTTTCGAACGTGTGTACTTGGAATCTGCAACTCGGCAGAATGTAATAAGCCGCTCAATGGTCTCACGATACCATCTATCACCTAATGGTGTTCCAGGAATAAGCGCTTTACGACGTTTAAGCTTTGTTAATGTCCTGTCAGGATAGTAAATCAGATTGGCAAATGAAAGCTGTTCTTCGTAGCTCATGGTATCACCAAATGAATCTCTGATTTTTGCGATAACAACACCAGACGCACCTCTTACAAGGTTACGAAAACTCTGATACTCACCATGAATATCAGAAAAGAAAAACTCATTACCCTTTGGTAATGCAAGAATTGCCTTAAGATTGATCACTTCAGCCAACGCACTTCTCTTATTCGTAAATGTGTCACTGAGCAATCTAAGATAATCAAGGTCCCTCATATAAATATCTCCTTAAAATATATCCCTTATATATATCCTTTAAATATTTCCTACACTGTATATGCTCTAATATAATACTCTAAAAGAGATTTTTTGTATCATCTACTGCATGTAGCCATCGGCCCCAAAGTAGTAATTTACACCGTCGATCCAGAGCCACTGACTTACAGGGTACCAGCCTGAAGCATCCTCGTACCACCAGGAGTATCTCCACCACTTCCGGAGCCACCACCAATATCAGAACCGCCACTCGAATTCTCTGATTTCACTATATCAAAGGGAACAGTTAAATCGCCAGCATATGTGCCACAGCCTGTGAATGTAATATAGGCCGTTCCTGGATTCACATTATTTTCATACTCAACAGTATAGTCATCCCCCTCTACAAGTTCGATATCACCATACTTTAGAACAATATTGTATGGACATTAAATATCGATATCACAATAACTAATGTCAATATCCACGCCACAAACCTTTTAACCTTCATCACTTTCACCTTTCCAGGGGTCCCTGCTCCCCATAAAAATCTACAAAAAGACATCTGCTGCCCGGTGATGCTCCACATTGCCTACGCTATTGAAAAAAGAGTCACGCGAGCAATACAGCCTAAGCCATACT
>CACZRU010000195.1 GCA_902783605.1 uncultured Lachnospiraceae bacterium | reverse complement strand
GATGGGTGTTGTTGGACGTCTTGGACGTGTACTTGGTCCTAAGGGACTTATGCCAAATCCAAAGGCTGGTACAGTTACACCTGATGTAGTTAAGGCTATTGCTGATGTTAAGGCTGGTAAGATTGAGTACAGACTTGATAAGGCTAACATCATCCATGTTCCAGTTGGAAAGGCTTCTTTCTCAGCTGAGCAGATCGCTGAGAACTACAAGGCTCTTATGGATGCAGTTGTTAAGGCTAAGCCATCAAGTGCAAAGGGTACATACCTTAAGAGCGTAACTATTTCTTCTACAATGGGTCCTGGACTTAAGCTTAATCCAATGAGATTCTCAGGACAGTCATCAGAGAAATAAGTTAGAAGTTATTTGACTTAAATTAATTAGATAATAAAAAGCCGGTTGAAATTATGATTAAAATTATGATTAAAATCTAATATTCAGCCGGCTTCTTTTATTTTCTAAATTTCGTTTTGTTATATAAGTTTGAAGAGCAAAATGAATTACTGATCAAACGCTTTATACATTCTGAATATCTGTTCACAGGTTGAGGCAATATTTACTTTTGCTGTAGCAGGTTCCATGGCCTGTTCTAGCGACATAGGTCTTCGTATTATTGGAAAATAAGCTTCCACATCTTGAATAATGTCTCCGTCGAATGAGGCGGCAACTGATCCTACCAGCATGATAACTGGTTTGTTGAATACTTTTGCAATGTGAGCAATTCCTGAAGGGGCTTTCCCCATGGCAGTTTGATCATCAAGCCTTCCTTCTCCAGTAACAATAATATCGGCTTCACTGATATATTTCTTAAGATTGGTTTCATCTATAACAATCTTATTTCCAGCTTCCAGTTCGCCTCCCAGATAGTATTTAAAGGCAAATCCAAGTCCTCCGGCAGCACCACATCCTGGATAATCTGGATCCAGATCAATATGAAGTGCATTGGAAGAAACTTTGGAAAAATGTCTCATCCATTTATCTGCGACCTTAATCTCTGATTCAAAGAGTCCCTTCTGAGGACCAAAAATATGAGATGCGCCTTTAGGACCGAAGAGTGGATTGTTGACATCGCAAGCAACTCGGAAGGTGCATTCTGACAGAAGTGGGTTAAAATTGTCAGGAGTAATCTTGTCTACAAACTCTAGATCACCACCTGTAAGATAACCATTATCGCCTGTAACAATATTTCCTGCATTATCATAGAAACTTGCGCCCAAAGCTTGCAGCATACCGATTCCTGCATCATTGGTAGCGCTTCCACCTAGTCCGATTATAAAATGTCTGCAACCTTTATCTATAGCATCAAGGATCATCTCTCCAACGCCATATGTGGTTGTTTTAAATGGGTCTTTGTCAACTTCTGAGATGAGTGTGATACCTGCTGCGGCAGATATCTCTATTATTGCAGTTTTATTGGGATTCTCAATAATGCCATACTTTGCATGAACCTTTTCTCCGAGCGGACCAGTTACCTGGATATTTACAAATGTACCACCACATCCAGTGGTTACAGCTTGTACAGTTCCTTCACCACCATCAGCCAGTGGACGGACTTCATATTCGGCATCAGGGATAGCACGAAGTAGTCCCTGTGCAGCAGCATTTCCACATTCAAGTGATGTGAGAGAACCCTTCATTGAATCTATTGCGAATACAACCTTCATTTTTATGCTCCTTAAAATAAGTTGAAATCATTATATCAAATATATGTGTTTAATCAAGAAATAGTGTTTTTATTATATGTCAGAATTGTAAAATCACCCTGGAAACGGCTAAAATACTTGAAAAAACAATTGGTTGAGTGTATGATGTAACTTTGATTATGTAGTGTGTTAAGTATTAATTTGTCTGTTCAGAATTTGTAATTCTGGATGGTCAATCAGACAAATGGAGAGTGAAATGTATGATAATAAAGACATTAAGGTTTAAGAAAGTGACATCTGGAATTCTGGCTGTTTTTCTTGCGGCCAGCCTTGGATTTAGTTCCAGTGTATATGCTGCATCGAATGATGTTAATAGCAGATTAATTAACAATGCTGGAAATACCCTTAGAACCGAGGGCCAGGGCGAAGGCGGCGAAGGTGGAGAAGAGGATCCAGTAGAGTATGAAAAGATAAATGAAGAACCTGAAATAATTGTTGAACCTGTAGAGAGTGAAATTGATCATCAGGACACTAAAATTCCTGAATCAGCAGACCGTATTCATTACATCAAACTGGATGATGGTCAAAGCGCTCATTCCAGCGATGCTATTCTTATAGAAAGTAATGGTCATTATGGTCTTATAGATGCTTCCAATAGGTCAAACGAAGAAGATACTCCTCTTTCTGCATATGATGCACCGAATAGCGCTTCTGGAGTGGCGGTTCGTAATTATCTGGCATCACTTGGAGTTGAACATTTGGACTTTGTGATGGCTACTCATTCCCATTCAGATCATCTGGGCGGTATTCCACAAATTGTTAAAGAAGTAGCATCTATTGATCTTATAGATGAGGATTCAACAGCATATGATGTTAAGGAATCATTATATGACGCTGATGGAAATGAATTAGGTGATGAACAGGCTCAGGCAATAGAGGAATATATTGAACATGATAAAGACTATGGAAAAACTGAACCTGATGTAATAACAAACGAATCACATGTACATATGGTAGATGAAAATACTACGTATATATTTAAAGGATATACCAATGTACGTTCTGAGACAGGCTGGAAGAGTGATGTATATTATCAGGCGGCTTATAAGGCAATGGGCGACTCAATTAAGCTTCAGGTAAATAAGCACTCTGAAGGAATGGAAGGCCTTGGAGCTGTATATAATGCTAATGGAAGTGGTGATCTGGACGATACTATAAGTTTTACATTTGGTGACTTCAATATTTCGCTTTATAACCTGTATTCACAGTCGACAGAAGATGAAAATGCGAATTCAATCGTAACATATATTGAGAAGGCTGGAAAAAAGACTGTTCTGCTTGCCGATATAGATGTTTATAACAGTATAGAGCAGAATCTCAGCAAGGCGATAGTCGCACAGCATGGAACAGTAGATGTTATAAAGGTTGGACATCATGGTTTCACTGCTTCAACAAGTAAGGAACTGATAGATACACTCAGTCCTAAATATGCTATTATTCAAACTATCAGCAGAGACTTAGATGGATATTCTCCATTTTTTGGTTATATGAAGCAGAAGAATATTAGTATGTACAGAACCATGGATGCATCTGGAAATTCAATAGTTCAGGATATGTCAGATGGACTTGCATTTAATATGGCTGCAGTTGTTGCTACAGAGCCAGAAGAAATTTACAGAGTCATTGATACTTATTCAATAACAAGCGTTTATGCGAATTACTATGCTGAGAAGAAAGATGAGCCGGAGAATCCAAATCCTGAAAATCCTGAAAATCCTGAAAATACTGAAGGACAGCAGGGCCTTCAAGGAAACGGCGTAAGTGGATCGGGAGTTGAAGGTGGCGAAGGCGATGATGAATTAGAATATGATGTAAAACAGCTGGTTGAAAAAGTTGAGACGGTGACCAGAACCAGAAAGGTTATTAAGAATACTAAGCTTGAGATAGGTTCGTCTCCTAAGGGATGGGTTCAGTCAAGAGATGGTGAAGGCTGGGCAAAATGGTACACCGATTGGGAAAAATATGACTGGGTTTATGTATCTAAGGACGGAACACTTAAGAAAGGCTGGCAGACAATTCATAGTAAAGAAGTCAGCCACCCTGGAGATTTTATATACTTCTTTGATGAAGATGGAATTATGCAGACTGGCTGGGCAACAAAGAATGGAAAGAAGGTATTTCTTCTTAAGGAAGATTATAAGAACAGACCAATCGGTTCACTTATGGTTGGCTGGATTAAGATGGATGATGACTGGTATTTCTTTGATGCAGACGGAACTGCACATAACGGATGGATCAATAATGATGGTACCTGGTACTATAGTGTAGATGGAAAAACATATAAAGATGGTTTCAAAGAAATAAATGGTACAAAATACTATTTTGGTCCTGACAGTGAACTCAAGACTGGACTTGTTACAGTAGATGGTGAAAAGTATTATCTTGGAGATGATGGTAAGCCTTCTGCCGGATGGCATAAGAGTGGAGATACATGGTATTATTCATATGCTGATGGTAAACTGAAGAAAAATGAATGGATGGACGGCTGCTGGCTTGGAGCAGATGGAGCATGGACATATCAATATAAGGGTTCATGGAAGGCTAATTCCAAGGGCTGGTGGTTCGAGGATGAGTCGGGCTGGTATCCAAGTGGCTGCTGGCAGACAATAAATGGAGTGAAGTATTACTTCGGAACAGATGGATATATGGCTTCAAATGAGTGGGTTAACGGTCAATGGATCAGTTCAGATGGCTCAAGCTCATATAAGTTTAAAGGTTCATGGAAAAACAACAGTACTGGCTGGTGGTTTGAGGACGAAACTGGATGGTATCCTCATTCACAGTGGCAGAAGATAAATGGAATCTGGTACTATTTTGAAGGCTCTGGATATATGGCAGTTAATAAGTATATCGATGGCTACTATGTAAATGCATCCGGTGCCTGTCAGTAACATTATAAAATGATGTAAGGAATATAAGGGAAATAAAAATGATATTAGCAAATGGCTGGTTCGCTGATGTTGCAGCGACATTTGAAAAATGCTTCATAAGAGATGATAGATATAAGCTGTTGTTAAGCGGTATTGGTGTTACTGTTAAGGTTGCACTTCTTGCGGCAGCAATGGGACTAGTGATAGGTTTTATAATAGCTCTATGTAATCTTTCGAAGAATAAGTTCCTGAATATTTTAGGAAAGATTTATACAGATGTGATCAGAGGTACTCCTTCAGTTACTCAGCTTATGATTATATATTTCGTAATCTTTGCCACAGTTAACTGGGAGAAATGGATCATCGCAGCAATCGCATTTTCCATTAATTCAGGTGCATATGTATCTGAGATTATCCGTGCAGGTATTCTCTCTATTGACAAGGGGCAGACTGAAGCAGGTAGATCTCTTGGACTCAGCAAGACACAGACTATGATGAGTGTAATTGTTCCTCAGGCTGTAAAAAATATTTTCCCAGCAATGTGTAACGAATTTATCACACTTATTAAGGAGACTGCTATAGTAGGATATGTTGGTCTTGTAGATATTCAGAAAGCAGGTGACTTCATTAAGAGTGCGACATATGAAGCATTTATGCCACTTATTGCAACAGCAATCATCTATTTTGTGCTCATTAAGATACTCACATTAGGACTTGGAAGAATAGAACTCAGACTTCGTAAATCTGATAAGAGATAAAGAATCGAAAATATTTAAATAAAAATCATTATAAATGATAATGAAAAGGAATATATCATGATCGAGATAAAAAATCTCCACAAGAGCTTCAATGGAAATGAGGTTCTTAAGGGAATAGATGAAAAAATAGAAGATGGCGAGGTTGTCGTAGTAATTGGGCCTTCTGGTTCCGGAAAGAGTACCTTCCTTCGCTGTATTAACATGCTTGAAAAATCTGATTCTGGAGAAATATGGGTAGATGGTCAGGAGATTACTGCTCATGGAGTAAATAAGAACAAAGTAAGAGAAAAGATGGGAATGGTATTCCAGCATTTTAATCTCTTTCCACATCTTACTGTTAAGAAGAATATTACTCTTGCTCCTGTTAAATTAAAGAAATTTACAAAGGAAGAGGCAAATGCTAAGGCAGAAGAGCTTCTTAGAATTGTAGGCCTTGAGGAAAAAGCTGATGTTTATCCTAAATCACTTTCTGGTGGACAGCAGCAGAGAATAGCTATAGCGAGAGCTCTAGCTATGGAACCAGAGATCATGCTATTTGATGAGCCTACATCTGCTCTGGATCCAGAAATGGTTGGAGAGGTTCTGGAAGTTATGAAGAATCTTGCAAAGAGTGGTATGACAATGGTTGTGGTTACCCATGAGATGGGATTTGCTAAAGAGGTTGGAAGCAGAATTCTTTTTATGGATGAGGGGATCATTCAGGAACAGGGGTCGCCATCTGACATCTTTGATAATCCTCAGAATGACCGTACAAGAGAGTTCCTAAGCAAGGTACTGTAAATAATTGATTATTGACACTTATAGAATAATATATATAATGTATTTCTTATAAAAGCGAAGAAGCTTTATGAAAATCAAAAAAGGAGAGAAAAATTATGAAGAAGAACATGATGAAGAAGCTGCTTGCACTTGCACTAGCCGGAGCTATGATGCTTTCTGTTGTAGCATGTGGAAGTAAAGAGGATACAGCGTCAGGTGATTCAACTGCAAAAGAAACTATTACATTTGGTACAAATGCAGAATTCCCTCCATTCGAGTTCGTAACATCACAGGGTACAATCGGTGAGTTCGACGGAATCGATATGGCTATCGCTAAGCAGATTGGCGAGGATATGGGCAAGGAAGCAAAGATTAATAACATGGAGTTTGACTCACTCCTTCTTGCTCTTGATAATGGACAGGTTGATGCAGTTATCGCTGGTATGACTGTTACAGATGAGAGAAAGGAAGCTTATGACTTCTCAACTCCATATTACACAGCTACACAGGTTATGATAGTTAAGGAAGACAGCGATATCAAGACAGCTGCTGATATGAAGGATAAGAAGATAGTTGTAATCCAGGGTTACACAGGCGAGACATGTGTAAAGGATATGGGTTATGATTACGAAGCTTTCAAGAAGGGTACAGAGGCTGTGCTTGAGCTTGTAAATGGTAAGTGTGATGTTGTTGTTATCGATTCAGCAACAGCAGAGAAGTTCGTTGGTGATAACGAAGGACTTAAGATTGTTGAGGATTCATCAGCTTTCGAGGCTGAGGAGTACGCTATTGCAGTTAAGAAGGGTAACACAGAGCTTCTTAATCAGATTAACTCTTCAATCCAGAAGATGCTTGATAATGGTACAGTATCAGAGCTTTCAGCTAAGTATCTCGATATGGATATAGAAGAGGATGCTTCAGGTTCAGACGCCGAGTAAAGCTAATAGATTTTTTAATAGCATATATTCATAAATAAAGTGAAAAAGGAACAGCTTCACATGTAGAAGCTGTTCCTTTTTGTATCATAGAAATTGCTTTAGGAATTTTAAGCTGCGAAGCAGCTATGAATATCATTTTTTATTTTGTTGATGGTGTGATAAAATATATAAAGGTTTAATGATTATTGATTGACTTATTTATGTGTAGAAAAAATTAGATAAGAAATAAGATATAGATAGTATTACAACCAAATTTGAATGACGGATTGGAGTGGATCACATGAATCTTAGAACTGATTCATATGCGTTAGTTACAGGTGCCAGCAGTGGGCTTGGATTTGAATTTGCAAAACAGCTTTCTGAAAGGGGATATAAGCTTGTACTTGTAGCCAGAAGAAGAGACAGACTTGAAAAAGTTCAGAAAGCCATAAAGACGGAGAGTATTATCATAGCTGCTGACCTTAGTCAAAGAGACGAATGTGTCAGAGTTATAACGGAGACTATAGATTTAAACATAGATGTTTTTATAAATAATGCAGGACTCGGTGACTGTGGAAGATTTTATGAAACAGATGCCAACAAGGATCTTCAGATGATAGATGTAAATGTTACTGCCATGCATCTATTAGCAAAGATGCTCCTGCAGAGGATGAAGTCCTCAAAGGTAACGGGAGGATATATTTTAAATGTGGCTTCGTCGGCTGGACTTTTTCCAGCAGGACCATATATGTCCACATATTATGCTACAAAGGCATATGTTACTAGTCTAACACAGGGCATTGCCAGGGAACTTAAGGAAGAGGGCAGTGATATATATATTGGAGCCCTTTGTCCTGGACCAGTAGATACTGAATTTAATAATGTGGCAAATGTGGAATTTGCACTTCCAGGTATAGATCCAGAGATATGTGTAAAGTATGCGTTAAAGCAGATGTTTGATAGGAGAAAGGTACTCATAGTACCGACACTAAGGATGAAGTTAGCGGTTTTTGGATGCAGACTGCTTCCAAGAGACCAGATTGTAGCAATGACGTCTGGGCAACAGAAGAAGAAAAAAGGAATGTAAAGGACTTGGCTTTTTATTAAATACTTGAGAAAGGACAAACATGAAAAGTACTCTGAAAAGTATTCTGAAAAGTATTCAAAAGAAGGACTTTTTCATATTGAAGTTAGTAGCTTTAATAATTTGCGCATCGGCCTTGTTTTTAACCAGCACATATCCATATTTTAAAGAATATGGGAAGACAGAGTATGGTGCAATTGTGAAGTATATTATTGTTTCTGTTTTAGTTATGGTCTTATTATGCCATATATGGTCGATTTTTGCGCGAAATATATATGATACTGCGGGGGTTGTAAGGCCTGATTCTTCATGGAACCTGGTTGTTGTTTTTTCTATACTAATAACAGTAATCTTGCTTCTTAATCTAATGTTTGGGTTTGTGTATCTTGATGAGTATACTCCTGCTTTTCCATCAGATAAGATAACATTTAGTTTTAGGTATATATATGAGTTGTATTTGGGGTTATTTTTTCCTATGGTGCTCCTTATTACACGTAAAGAGATGGAAGCGGATTCAGAAATCTCAAATAAAGATACTAGTAAAATATCTGATAACACTTATGACTTTAATTATAATTTTGTTTTTTCGCTTATAATGGCCTTGAATGTTGCTATGATGATTATATTCTTATACTATTCTGGAGGCGGAGCAACATTTTATATAGTGATGAGTTCTTTCTCGGTATGGTTCATCCTAGTTAAGCATGAAAAAAATAGGAGCTTTCGTAGAAAGAATACATTGTTCCTGGCCTGGTTTTTTATAATTCAGGTGATAGTGCATCTTGTAATAGTTTATCTGTTTGATAGGAATTCATTTATCCGGATGAATAAGCTGGCTTCAATTCTTGAAGATGGATATTATTATGTTCCTGATTATTATTTAAAACAATCAATCATTGGTTTTGTACTGGGGATTTTTCTATTTGTGATAATCAAGCTAATGAATACATATAGGAGTTATAAGCGATATGGTGAGGTTTATGATAGCATTGCATATCTGTTCCTGATAAAAACGGTGTTATCAGTTGTCGTAGATTTTATCCCATATCGATTCATTCGTTGTGTGGCGCCATTTGCTGCATACTGGGCTTTTGCTGACTTGATGCTGCTGGTTCCGATTATATTTACAGGTTTTGTTGACAACATAAAGATATCAGGAATTATTCACATGATTAAGGAATGTGGAATAAGTAAATATTATGATGGGATGGACGATACGGTTTTTATGGATAAAAATTCGTTCAGTGCTCCAATGGAAGAGTATGCATTTATAAAGACTAGAGAGACAGAATACTCAGATGCTTCCTGGGAATATGTTCCACCTGATAAAAAGGCAGGAGGTGCTAAAAAGCAAAAATCTGATAAATCTTTTTGGGATATGTTTTTCCGTAGTCGACTTAATGAAGAAGATATATTTGTGGATGATGTATTTAGTTATAAAGATGCTAAATTTCTTATATGTCACAGATATAAATTAACAGAAGATAGCAGAAAGCTTCAGCGAGACTGGATTGTTCTTGAAGAAGCCTATGTGGTTGATAGTAGTACGGAAAAAAATATTGATGGTGATATAGATCGCAACATAGACAGCAGCAGGGAAATGAATTTAAGGGAACATAGCAGGAAGGTGAACTGTGTAAGGGTTTATAATTATAAGATTGTAAAGAAGGCATTAAGATATTATAGGAAAAAATATATTAGGTTTCTTAGAGATGGGAAATATACCTTGGGGGCATATAAGGAATTAATGCATAAAAAATAAATGAGTAAATAAATATTTAATATATGAAAAATGACTGGCATTTTTTTATATTCGGTGGCATATTTAAATATGACATAAAAATCTTAATTTAAGGAGGTATAGTAATCGTGATCTACAAACAAAACTATAATAAAAGGGGTGTCAAGAAATCAGCTAAAAAACTAATGACTGCTGTGCTGGCGGCTATAATTGCTGTTGCAGTTGTTTGTGCCAGCTCAAACAGTCTATCAAGTGGTCTTAGTATAGTAAATGCTGGTGGCAGATCTGGGGACTATGGAATCAGGGAAGCCTATGATGATTCAGAACGAACCTATCCAAATGCTGTATTTGG
>CACZRU010000194.1 GCA_902783605.1 uncultured Lachnospiraceae bacterium | reverse complement strand
GGTGGTGGAGAAGACACTGGCGGTGGAGAGGATACCGGCGGTGGAGAAGATACCGGTGGTGGAGATTCCGGAGAAACAACTGAATAATAAAGTACTATTGACAACCTCGTATAAAAATACGAGGTTGTTTTTATGTCTTATGTGTTAGATATAAAATTAAATATCTGTTTTCAACATTTGATTCAATTATTTAATTCTGTAATTGGTTTCTTTGTTCTAATTTTATCAGTCGGGAGGGATATGATGCAGAAGAATTTAAGTTATAATACAGATAATATATTTGAAATAGTTAAGTCTTTAAGAGAGGTGCTGAATGATTTAAGAAGGGTAGACATATTCCTTAGAAATGCAGGAGGATATTTGACTTCTGTTTTATGCAGTAAAAGACTTATCAGAATAGAAATATCTGCTCAGGAATATAAATTATTCTATCAGGATTTTACTGAAACTTATTGTGCTAGAACAGCTAGAAAAATGTTAGGAGATTTGATTAAATCATCTGATTATGGCTTCATTAGAGCAAATGAAAAAGATATTATTAATATGAATTACGTTCAATCAATTAATGAAGAAGGGGTTCGATTATTACATGTTGATTTTGTTGTTCGCTTATCTAGACCAGGTCGCGCCAGACTTGAGAAATTCTTTGAAAAATGATATTATGGGATGCAGTTGAAAATTTATAGTTTAAGATAAAATCCAAGATATAATAAATTATTATTGTTTTTTTATCATTTAAATTTCAAATGAGTTAATATTTTTATACATGGAGGATAAGACATGATTTCAAAATTAATCGCCGAAATAAAAAAGAAAGATGCACCAGTTGTGGTTGGACTTGATCCACAGCTTGCATTTATTCCAAAGCAGATTTTAGATAAGTATTATAAGGAAATGGATTATACTCTTGAAGCGGTTTCTGAGGCGATTTACGAGTATAATGTTGGGCTTATGGATGCAGTTGCTGATCTGGTTCCAGCTGTAAAACCACAGATTGCTATGTATGAAAACTTTGGTATCCCTGGACTTCAGGCTTTTAAGAAGACTGTTGACTATGCTCACAAGAAGGGGCTGGTTGTAATTGGTGATATCAAGAGAGGTGATATCGGATCAACATCTACAGCATATGCAGTAGGTCATATAGGTAAGGTTGATATAAAGGATGAAAATGGAAATGTTAATACAGTATTCCCATTTGATGAGGATATTGTAACTGTAAATCCATATCTTGGTTCGGACGGAGTAAAGCCATTTATCGATGTTTGTAATCAGACAGATAGAGGGATATTTGTCCTTGTTAAGACATCAAATCCATCCTCAGGTGAATTCCAGGATCAGGAAATTGTAGTTGGAGATGGAGCTACTCGTCCACTCTATGAGATCGTTGCTGAGAAGGTTAACGAGTGGGGACAGGACAGCATGGATGGCGATTATAGCAATGTTGGTGCTGTAGTTGGAGCAACCTATCCAGAGATGGGAATCGCACTCCGTAAGCTTATGCCAAAGACCTATATCCTTGTACCAGGCTACGGCGCACAGGGCGGTAGTGGAAAAGACCTTAAGGGCTTCTTCAACGAAGACGGTCTTGGAGCAATCATCAATTCTTCCCGCGGAATCATTGCTGCATACAAGAACGAGAAGTATGCTTCTTTTGGTGCTGAGGGCTACGCTGATGCAGCTCGTAAAGCAACTGAAGATATGCTTCAGGATATCCGTGAGAACATTTAATTGATTGGTGCACAAAGTACAAGATTACAGGTGCACTGCATATACAATGACAGGCACTCAGAAAAATAAAAATAGAAAGATATAACCATGAAAAAAATAACTGCAGACATAATTAAACAAGATCATCTGGTGGACGATATTTATTCCATGTGGATCAAATGTCCATCAATAGCAAATGAGGCTCATAGTGGACAGTTTGTCTCACTTTATACTAAGAATGCAGCAAGGATGCTTCCGCGTCCAATAAGCATTTGCGAGATAGATAAAAAGGCTGGTAGTCTGAGACTTGTATATCGTACTGCCGGCAAGGGTACAACAGAGTTCAGTACATACAAGAAGGGCGACACCATTGAGGTTCTCGGTCCTATTGGAAATGGCTATTCTCTTGATGCACATCGCCCAATCCTTATGGGAGGTGGAATTGGAATACCTCCAATGCTTCAGCTTGCGAAGGAGCTTTCTGCTAAAGGTGTTTCGAAGGATAACATGACAGTAATTCTGGGCTTCCGTGATAATACATTTCTCGTTAATGAGTTTAAGAAGCTTGCGACTATCTTAATCTCCAGTGACACAGGAAGTGTTGGAGTTAAGGGTACAGTTATTGATGCTGCAAGAGAGAGTGGCGTTGAGGGCGACATGATATATGCCTGTGGTCCAAAGCCTATGCTTAGAGCTATTAAGAGCTATGCCTATGAGAAGGATATTGATGCAGAGATTTCTCTTGAAGAGAGAATGGCCTGTGGAATCGGTGCCTGCCTTGCATGTGTCTGCAAGACGACCGAGAAGGACGAGCACTCACAGGTGAATAACAAGCGTGTCTGCGTTGACGGCCCTGTATTCAAGATAGACGATGTTGAACTGTAATGTGTAAATGATAGGTCCACATTACACATTTTAATTTGTAATCATGTGATGGATTTCTGAATAAATTAGAGAAAAGAAAAAATAGAGAAAAAGGAACTAACTATGATAGATACATCAATCGAATTTTGTGGCGTAAAGATGAAGAACCCGATAACAGTGGCGTCAGGTACATTTGGCTCGGGTATGGAATATAGCGACTTTGTAGACCTGAACCGCCTTGGTGCGGTCACAACCAAGGGTGTTGCAATTACACCATGGGAGGGAAATGCGACACCTCGTGTTGCTGAGGTATATGGTGGTATGCTAAATGCCATCGGTCTTCAAAATCCGGGCATTGATACCTTCGTGAGTCGTGACCTTCCATTTCTTGAGAAGTACGACACTAAGGTTATTGTAAATGTCTGCGGCCACAGTGAAGAGGAGTATGTGTCCTGCGTTGAAAGACTGGCTGAGTGTGACAATGTAGATCTCCTTGAGATTAATGTATCCTGCCCAAATGTTAAAGAGGGAGGAATAGCATTTGGCACGGACCCTAAGTGCCTAAATAACATTACAAAGATGATAAAAGCGAAGGCTAAACAGCCGGTGATTATGAAGCTCAGTCCAAATGTAACTGATATAGCTGAGATGGCCCGCGCTGCTGTTGATGGTGGTGCTGACGGACTGTCGCTTATCAATACGCTTACTGGTATGAAGATTGATATTAATCGCAGAGCCTTCCTTCTTGCCAATAAAACTGGCGGTATGTCAGGTCCTGCAATTCATCCAATTGCAGTCCGCATGGTGTATCAGGTTGCACAGGCAGTGGATGTTCCAATCCTTGCCATGGGTGGCGTGAGCACAGCGGAGGATGCGATTGAATTCATTATGGCAGGTGCCACAGCGGTTGCAGTTGGTACTGCAAACTTTGCAAATCCACATGCGACCATTGATGTAATTGAAGGAATAGAAGCATTCATGGATCAGCAGGGAATTAAAAGCTTGGATGAAATCCGTGGATGCGTGAAGTAATCTAGAACTAAGATAATAGTGTCATTCTAAGCGAAGCGAAGAATCTTATAAATAATAAAAAGAAATATGTCATTCTGAGCGAAGCGAAGAATCTTAAACAGGAAAAATTATGGCTTTCAGAAAGAAAAAGGTATACAAATTTTCAGACGAGGTAATGTCCAAGGATGCGCTGGTGTCTCTTCTTTTTGGCGTGACAGCACTGCTTATAATCATATTCTCAGTGGTTATGGGGATAGTGATGAAGGGAAATGCACCAGATATAATTGGGACTCTTCTCGTAGCATCTATAATTATGGGAGTAACAGGGCTTATCTTTGGATTTCTCTCTTATGGTGATTCAGAGGGAGGACTCCTCAGCAAGAGAGCGTCAGTTATAATTTCAATAATTGACCTTGTTGCACTGGCGTTACTTTATTTATTTTGATCAATGATATAATAATGAACTTATACAATCTAGATTCTTACATTTTAAGTGTCATTCTGAGCGAAGCGAAGAATCTTAGTTAAAAAAAATATAAAGGACAATAAATTAAATAAAATATAAACACATGGGGGTAATATGTTCGACATTACAAAAGAATTTGAAGCAGTAGATCTGCCTCAGCGTTTCAACTTAATAGAAGAAAGACTGAATGAAATTTTAGAAGAAATTTCAGAGAATAAAATCTCTAATAATAATGCTTTGTGCGCTATGAATAGTACTGAGTATCATTATAGGGATTTTTTTGATAGGGAAACAAAGTATGTTCTTGTTTTATTTGAGATATACAGAAATCTTTATATAGAACCGGATGAGAAAAAACAAAATAGCATTTTCAGCGAGAAGTATAACAACATGCTTTACCAGGATATTTTACCACAGAATTATGCATATTCTTTCTGTAATCCTGATTATGCTGAGGAGCAGCTTGGAATATTTGGTCCTTCCTTCAGTTATCTGGCTTCAGAGCTGCAGGGACTTCC
>CACZRU010000193.1 GCA_902783605.1 uncultured Lachnospiraceae bacterium | reverse complement strand
ATGGTTTATGCTATGTGGCCAGAGGTTGAGATTTCAGTACATGTTGCATGGGGCTTCAAGAAGCAGAATACTGCTGTAATGATTGGAAAATCTATCATCAACAAGAGCTCTAACTTTAATATTGGCGAGCTGTGCCTGTCTTATGGCGGTGGCGGACATGCAAATGCAGGAACCTGCCAGCTGGATAATGACAAGGTCGACGGCGAGCTGCCTAATATTATTGATAAACTTAACGGAAAATAAAAAATAAAATAAAAAAGCTAAAAGAAATAAACTAAAAAAAAATAAACTAAAAAAAAATAAACTAAAAAAAAATAAACTAAAAAAATAATAAACTAAAAAAATAATAAACTAAAAAGTTTAACGTAATAACGTAGAGTTTTACTATATTATACAGGATAAATACGGAAATATATGAATTCGATCAAAAAGCAAAATGTCATATATGTTATGTCCATGATTATCCTGGGGGTTATTATAAACCGAGTGCTGAATGGTATCAATGGTCACTTTGGCTGGCCACTGTACTTAGACTGCATTGGAACCATGTTTATAGCTGCACTTGGTGGAACATTTCCAGGTATGATGGTTGGATTTATCACGAACATGATAGGAGGTATCAGTGATACCTCTACCTTTTATTATGGGACGATAAATGTACTTATTGCGCTTATTGCAGGTATGGCATCTGAGAGAGGTTATTTTGATAACCTTAAAAAGGTTGTTTCTCTGCTTCCATTCTATCTGCTTCTCAGTGTTCTATGTTCACTTCTTACATTTGTTCTTTTCAAACTGCATGTGGGAGAAAATGTGTCTACTCCGGCAGTTATGTTCCTTCATAACAAGGGCATTCCTGTGCTCCCTTCACAGATATTAGGTGATTTCACTGTAGAAATTCCGGATAAATTAATTTCATTAGTTGTTGCATTTCTGTTATATAGGCTTACCCCTGAGGGTTTAAGAAACAAGCTTGGAAAGCTTTCTGGCAAGGAGATAAAGAAGGAGCTTTCGGATGAGGATAAGGAGAAGAGAGATTCTCTTAGAATTCAGCTTGGTATCTGGCTTATGATAGCTGGAATGCTGATTGTTATGGTGGCGTTTTTTATTTCCTATAAGACCTATATTGAGGCGAAGGTTGCTGGCTTCCCTGATGGTTCATACGAGGTATCAGTTCTTAGGACTGAGACTCTTCTGTATAGTGGCAAGATGTTATCCGCAGTTTTAGGACTGCTTCTATGTGTTGTATCATTTGCCATGGTTCTTGCTGACCATGTGGTGGTTACGCCGCTTCATAAGATGGCCCGCGAGATGGAAAGGTTTGCATATGACAGTGACAGCGGAAGAGATAAGTCCGTTGAGAAGATTGAGTCGCTTGATATTCATACGGGAAATGAGATTGAAGAATTATATGTAGCTATGTCGAAAACTGTAAAGGATATTGATACCTATATAGATACGACTAATAAGCAGGCGGCAACCATATCCAAGCTTCATATTAATATCATCACAGCTCTGGCTGATATTGTTGAGAGTCGAGATGAGACAACAGGTTTCCATGTTAAGAGGACGGCAAAGTACTGCGAACTCATTGCTAAGGAGCTTAGAAAAAGTGGTAAATATACCGATGAGCTGACGGATGACTTTATTGATACACTTACTATAGCAGCACCGCTTCATGATATAGGAAAGATAAAGATTCCGGATGCTATCCTGAATAAACCAGGTAGGCTCACAGATGAAGAGTTTGATGTGATAAAGACCCATCCTGCACTGGGTAAGGATATGCTGGAAAGCGCAAAGGCGACAATGGGAGAGACGGCTTATCTGGAGATGGCAGAGGACATTGCATACTCACACCATGAGTGGTGGGATGGAAGTGATAGAGGGTATCCGGAGAGAATCTCAGGAATAAATATTCCACTGTCTGCAAGAATCATGGCAGTGGCAGATGTATTTGATGCTCTGGTATCAAAACGCCCATACAAAGATGGCATGCCTATAGAGAAGGCAATGAACATCATCGTAGATGAGGCTGGAACTCATTTTGATCCAGAGATAGTAGAGGCTATGCTGAGAGTAAAGACAAAGATACGAGAAGTAGTAGAGAAATATTCTGACTAATCAGCTGAATAATCTTTTGTTAAGAGAGGCAGTATTTAAATGAAATTTATGATACAGCGCGTGACTGAGGCTTCGGTCACAGTGGACGGAAATGTGATTGGAGAGATAGGCAGGGGCTTCTTTGTTTTGATTGGTGTCTGCGATACTGATACGAAGGAAATCGCAGACAAAATGATAAAGAAGCTTTTGGGACTCAGGATATTTGCAGATGAAGAGGGAAAGACTAATCTGAATATAGCCAGCGTTGGTGGTGATCTGCTTCTGGTATCACAATTCACCTTATATGCGAATTGTAAGAAGGGCAACAGACCTTCTTTTATAAAGTCTGGTTCACCTGAACATGCAGAGGAACTGTATGACTATATTGTAGAGCAGTGCAGAACTATAGGGCGTGATAATATGCAGAATAGTATAAAAGTTGAGACTGGAAGCTTTGGTGCAGACATGAGCTGCAAGCTTACAAATGATGGACCATTTACCATTGATCTGGACAGCGAGGAATTATGACAGGACATACATTTTATTTTCAGTGGGAAGTTAATCTAATGCATTGGATACAGAGTATGATGGGAGATATAGCCACTATGCTGGCCGCATTCATCACTCTGTTTGGCGAGGAGACTGTTATGGTCTTAATCCTTGCCTTTTTATATTTCTGTTATGACAAGGAAATGGGCAAATTCATAGGTGAGAGTATATCGCTGGCGCTTGTTGTTAATCCGATGATTAAGAATATTTTTGTTAGAAGAAGACCTTACTTCGATAATGAGATTATCAAGTGTCTGAAGAAGGTTGATGCAGATGCGGATATGTATGATATTGCTTCTCAGGGATTTTCATTTCCAAGTGCTCACTCCACGGATTCAGCTGTTGTATACGGTTCATTTCCAATCTACCTGTCAAAGGGGCTTGATGAGGCAGAAGAGACTGTAGATTGCGCAACTGTTGAAGCTGGAGTGACTAATAGAAAAAGGGTATCAGTAAAGAGAAGAATCCTTGGTTACAGAATAGCACTGGTTGTTGCGTTTGTTCTTCCATTCCTGGTTGGCATATCCAGATTTTCACTGGGGGTTCATTATCCTACAGATGTTCTTGTTGGCTGGATTCTAGGAGTGGTTGTACTTCTTGTTACAAACTTCCTGCAGAAGAAATTCTCAAGAAAGCATCTGATGCATCTTATTATTTTTCTCATAAGTGCACTGGGTATTATCTACTGTAGAAGTGATGATTACTACGCTGGACTTGGAGTTATGGCGGGAGTATATCTTGCGGAGTTTTTTGAAGAGAAATATGTGAATTTTGAGAATGCAAAGAATCTGTGGAGAAGCTTCCTGAGGCTGATATTTGGCGGGGCAATTTATTTTGGACTGAATATACTTATTAAGCTTCCATTTTCAAAGGAATTCAGAGACTCAGATACCATGGGGGCTTTCTTGTTCAGATTTATTAGATATACAATACTTTGTTTTATTCTGCTGGGAGTATATCCTATGATCTTCAAGAAGTTTAATAAAGAGAAATAGAAAAATAAAAATAGCTCAATTATATATTTCATTTTTATAAGTATTATAGTTGAACAGAAGTATTGATAAATATTTGTTTTTTAGTGGTTGTTTTGGAGTTTTACTATGAAGGGGTTAAAGGAGTATAAGGGGGATAAGAAATATAAGAAGGCGTATAGCATTTATAAACTTGTGTTGCTATTACTGATTGTATTTTCTGTTGTGAACATCTGTGCTTCGGATGTACGAGCAGATATGGGGGCAAAGCCCTCTGTTACTATTCATGTGGAAAATGCACCCCAGGACTTCTATCTGGCGCTTCTTTACTTAGATGAAAAGTATGGGACTGATAAAAACAGCGAACTTAAGCTGGATACCGTAGATGATGAATCGGTTAAGGCATATCTGGAAGATTTTGAATATAATCACTGGAAATTCTCCAAGTCACCGGTGGGGATAAATATATATGAAAAGCAGACAGATGGGGAGTACTATTTTGGATATAGTATCCCTGATAGATTCAGGGTGATTCTCATTTCCCAAGATGGAACGGTGTATCTTAGCGAAGACCTGGATCCAAAGGAATTTGATGCTGATGTTATATATGATGTTTCAGCAGGAACCCTTACTGAGCATATAGAGGATAGGACACTGAGACATATTTTATATGTGGCAGCATGCTTTATCCTGACCCTTGCGTTTGAGCTTTTGGTTTTACTGATATTCGGATATCCATTTACCAAGAGGAATATAATCTCTTTCCTGGTGATCAATATGATAACCAATATTCCATTTAATACAATGCTGATCAATACCAGAGCGAGTATTCCGGCTATACTATTATGGATATTAGCAGAGATAATCATTACGCTGACTGAGAGTATATTCTACCTGATCATTTTGAGAGACGCAGATGGAAGGCCTCGCCGTGGAAAGAGCTTTGCTTATGGTGTGGTTGCGAATATTGTCAGTGCTGTGCTGGGGCTGGTGGTTCTATTTGTATATGCTTTGATTTTTGCCTGATTATGCCATACAGTAAAGAGTACATTGACTAATTATCCAGAAAAGATAATTAGACCTAAATATTTCTCTTGAAATGATATTTCATTGATGCCTATTTATGTTACTATATACATTAATTTTACATTAAGAT
>CACZRU010000192.1 GCA_902783605.1 uncultured Lachnospiraceae bacterium | reverse complement strand
ACTGCATTTAAGTTATTAATTTCTTTTCCGTTTAACAATACTTCTTTTGCATCAATGAATGAACAACTTAGAATTTTTGCGATACATTTTATATTCTTTGCAGCAGTACTATTTCCAGGAGATATCAGTATACTATATATTGAATCATCTGTGTCTAATCCGTCATCATATGTCGTTACAATCATATTGCCACAAGAATCGCATTTCCATCCGCATGTCAAGCTTTCTTTAAAATATATCATTTTTTTGTTGCATATATCACATTTCATTGCTTCTTCCCTCCTCGTGGATAAAATGTTTCGAAATTTGATTTTTCATAAAGGATAAGTTTGTCTTGTTCGGTTCGTCCTTTATAGACTCCATAGTTGCCACGATTATCGACAGCAACATAGCCTTTAGGTGCAAGCACTTCCATATTTAATCTATCAGCAAGCCCTTGAGCAAAACCATGGGGGATTAATCCGGTATTACATGATAACAACCTTATCTTCTTTTTAGTAAGAACTCCTTTAGCTAACAAATATCGTGCAAATGCGTTATGTGAAATAGTTATAGCTCTGTCATTGTGTTTAATTGTTATTGATTTTGAACCACCATGCGCAATAATATCAAGATAATCTCCAGGATCTATGTCTTTTCTCTTTTTAATACTTAAACTAAATTTATCGTCACTAGACATATAATCTACGGATCCTAAATATATTGGACTTCCGTGTGTTCCGATGTATAATCCGCTTATACCGCTACCCATTAATTACCACCTCCCCGCGTACGAGTTATCCAGTCTGGATAATTCACAAAGGAACAATAATTAAGGTAGCTATCAAATACTGAGCTAGGCATAGAACCATAAACAAGAACTACTTTTGGTTCTAGTGTCTTAAGCATTTCATATAATCCAGAAGAAAAGTGATATTTGTCTTCTTTAGATTTAATACATCCATATGTGCTTATAGTTATAATACTATTTTTTTCGACACCGAGAAAGGCAATTCTTTCAGGAAAGTATTTCTTAGTATATGTATATTCATTCCCCCAGCGTATCAATGGAATGATGTTTATGCCTTTGCGTTGATAATAGCTTCCTATTGTTCTGCTTCTGTAAAGATTTGTAACTTGTACAGCCAAAGGTGCATCTCTATATAATGATGCATCTATTGGAATAACATACTTAAACCTTGATAGATCTTCAATGAATGCATCAGGTTTAATAAGAATGTCTGCAAATGAAGGATCTTTTTCAAAGTGCCCTATAGCTTCATTTGTGCCAATAGCTGTTTTCCTTCTGCTAAATGGAGTAATCCCATCGGGGATAGATATCTTTTTTGGAGCATGTATTATTGGAATTTCTAATATTCCGTCAAAGTCAGCACCAAAAACAAGTTCAGGATTACATCCATCGTCAAGATTTGCTTTTCTTTTCTTCATAAGACAATTCCTCCTTATTATGAATTGATGTATAATAATATGTGAGATGGACAAGCCGATTCTTGGAATCAGTATCGCGATTTTCAAGAAAACAAGAGTCTCAAATCGTCGCAATTAGTCGCAATTTGTTGCGTTTAATAATGTAGATTCATATGGAGGAACTATTTTGGAGTTTACTGAATTTGTGGATTGTTTGTATCCGATTATTAGCGGTGATAAGGCTAAAGATATATTTGTTCAAGAGCTGTTTTTAAATATTACAGATATGATGAATGGAGAAAATATAGTAGAAAAAACATCACTTTCTACATATAGATCTTATTATACTGGCGAAAGAACTATTAACAGATTTGCTAAAAGAATACGAGAGTATTTAGAACCTTCTTGTTTTGAAGAGTATTTAAATAATTTAAGTGATGAACAATGTGCTAATATCTGTCAGGTGTTTTCTGATGAAATCAGTGATATAAATGTATATAATGCAACGGAAAAATTGTCTGGATTATTTGCAGATATTATTATCCAAGCTTCAACTAAAAGTCGTAAATCTACGAAGAAGAAGCGCCAGTATATGAACAATGATATAAATGCACCTAAAAGTGAAGATATATCATCAGAAGTTTATAATTGTAATATAGATATACAGGGAGATGTAAATATTTGTGACTTATCGGAAGATGTGAAAGATGAAGCTAGGAGATTCATTATAGAACATGAATGTGAAAAAGAATTATTTGCATTATGCCAAGTAGCATTTAATCTTAATCCTATGCATAAACATGCACGTGATTTATATACTGAATATAATAAGTGTGGTTATGAAGTTCGAAAAGCAATAATGATATTGTGTGATATTCCTATATTAGATTTTGAAAATGACTGGGATTATAAATATTTAGAATTGTTTCGCGCTGATATCAAAGAACAGAACTTATGCGAGGATAAAGATCTTCTTTATGAAGGGGGAAAGTATCTTCATAAAGCCATGAATTATCCAGAAGAACTGGTTATGGATAAATATAAATATACATTTCCATCATTAATAATTAATCATGATACAAACAGAGTGGGAGCTTTGGTAGATTTTATAGATGAATATATTCACAATAATTATAATCTTACGCTTGATTATGATGGGCAACCTCCGTTGGAGTGGATGATAAATGTTTTTGATATGACAGATGCTATGGCATGTCCGGAAAAACAACTGGCAATATGGCTAAATATGTTTGTGCTTAGTGCGTGTTATGTGATTCCAATTAATTATAAGAAGAAAAAACCTGAGGATATTACTTTTTTGGCACCAGGGCTATATAAAATTGAAACGTTAGAGGATTTGTATTATTCTGCACTATTAAATTTATATAGTATTTATTGTTAGTATCTGTATTAATTACTGCACAGTATTGGAGCAATGAGCTTCAGAGAGGAGTATTATGGGGAGATTAGAAGTAGGTGGATATGCTGAAGTAATTGCAACTGGAAGGGTTGGATATATTAATGATAGGAATAGAAATAAAATAGAACTTCGTTTCTGTGATAAATCAATGATTAATCCTGAATTTATATATTTCAAAGCAACGGAGCTTAAATCTGTAGAGATAAATAAGATTAAAACTTCTCAATTAAAAGCACTGGTTAGGGGGGAGCTTAGTTTAAAGGAACTATCAGGTGGAACAAATTATTTATGGGATTATCTTGAAGTAGATTCAAAGAAATATAATGCTACCATAGAAGATTTATATGCCGGCTATAAGAGTATAAAGTACAAAACGCCCGAGGAAATAATTGCATGGTTGGATCCTATTATTCAGTTTGTTGATGATATAGATGACAGTGACAAAAAGAATGATTATTCGATTGAATCAGAAGTGTCAGAATACATCTATCAGGATATATTTGAACTGTATGATTTTATTTCGTATGAAGATTCTGAAGAGCCTGGATATAATGATACTATATCAAGATGGGTTTCTAAAACCAGCGAGGAATTACAAAAATATATAGAATCGAAGGGAGAAATAGTTCCTGAAACGGTAGCAAGAAGTCTCGTGGATAGATTTGATGATAATGATATT
>CACZRU010000191.1 GCA_902783605.1 uncultured Lachnospiraceae bacterium | reverse complement strand
GGATAGTGACAAGCTCCATGAGGAGTGTGGAGTCTTTGGAATTTATGACCTTAATGGTGGAGAGGTTGCAAGTGATATCTACTACGGACTTATAGCGCTACAGCACCGTGGGCAGGAGGCTGCTGGAATTGCTGTATCTGATACCTCCGGTCCAATGGGAAATATTAAGCTAAAGAAGAATATTGGACTGGTAAATGAGGTTTTTAGTGCTGAGGATATTGAAGGACTGCACGGCAATATTGGCGTGGGACATGTCAGATATTCTACGACGGGTGGTAGTGTTATAGAAAATGCACAGCCAATTGCAATGAACTATATTAAGGGAAGTCTTGCATTGGTTCATAATGGAAATATAGTTAATGCAGAGGAACTTAAGAAACAGCAGATGTATCGTGGATTGGCACATTATACTACCTCTGACTCTGAAGTACTGGCCTATGAGATCATTGGTGACAGGGTTAAGAGTGCAAATATTGAGGATGCTATCAAGATGTCCGCTTCGAAGCTGAGAGGTGGATATGCTGTTGTAGTTATGAGTCCAAGGAAAATGGTGGGTGTTAGAGATCCATTTGGAATTAAACCATTAATACTTGGTAAAAAGAGTGTAGTGAATACCGATTCTTCTGATGGAGATAATACAGGGGATAATAGAGCTGAAAATGAAAAGTCAGATATCTATATCCTGGCTTCTGAAAGCTCTGCTATTAAGTGTATTGGTGGAGAAATAATAAGAGATGTGGAGCCTGGTGAGATAATATCTATTACAGAAGATGGTATATCCAGTGACAGGAGCCTCTGTCAGAAGGAAAGGGCTCATTGTATTTTTGAATATATTTACTTTGCAAGAAATGATTCAATCATGGACGGCATTGAGATTCATGATTCAAGAGTTAAGGCAGGAAGGGCACTGGCCAGAGAGTCAGCTGTAGATGCTGATATTGTTGTTGGTGTACCAGATTCTGGCCTGGCAGCTGCAGAGGGATACGCCCTTGAATCAGGAATTCCATTTGCCCTTGCTTTTCATAAGAACAGTTATATTGGCAGAAGTTTTATCAAGCCTACAGATAAAGAAAGACAGACAGCAGTACATATGAAGCTCAGTGTTCTTGGTGAGGTTGTTGCTGGAAAGAGGATAGTCATTATCGATGACTCAATTGTAAGAGGAACTACCATGAAGCAGCTGATTGAAATGCTCCGGGAGGCAGGTGCGAAAGAGGTTCATGTAAGGATCAGTTCGCCGCCATTCCTATATCCTTGCTTCTATGGAACGGATGTACCAACTTCCAGCCAGCTGATTGCATCAGAGCATTCAAGTGAGGAAGTAAGGGAAAGAGTGGGAGCAGATTCACTGCATTATCTCAGGATAGAAGACTTTAAGACCATGGTGGGCGACCTTCCACTTTGTACAGCATGTTTTACGAATAAATATCCTGTTTAGAATAAAAAAAGATGATATTTAGAAAATTAATTAAAAATAATGCTTGACTTTTGAAAATAAAGTAATATACTAACATTAGTTTCAAAAATTAAATTAGATTTTAGAAAAGCAATGGCGCTTTGGGTTTACGGACTCAAAGCGCCTTTCTGCGTTTATCAGGAGGAAACAAAATGGACAAGGCTTTAGAAAAACTTGAGCTTGAAAAACTTAGGAAAGAAGGACTTTATGATGCATCATTTGAACATGATAACTGTGGTATAGGTGCAATCATCAAGATAGATGGAACGCCTAGCCATAAGCTTGTTACTGATGCTCTCAGCATAGTAGAGAACTTAGAGCATAGAGCTGGTAAGGATGCTACTGGAGAAACTGGTGACGGAGTTGGAATTCTTACTCAGATCCCACGCAGGTTTTTTGATAAAGTACTTGCTGATATGGGAGTAGATTATAAGAAATATGACAGTCAGGTAACTGTATCAGATGAGATTACAGAAAAGAGACCTTATGCTGTTGGTATGTTCTTCTTCCCTCAGAGTGACCTGGAGAGAAAACAGGCAAAGAACATGTTTGAGACTATAGTAAAGAAGAGTGGACTGAAGCTTCTTGGCTGGAGAAGTGTTAATACAGAAGCAAATGTTCTTGGAACAAAGGCTAGAGAGTGTATGCCTGTTATTGAGCAGGTGTTTATTCAGCGTCCTGAGCAGCTTATTGCATCAGGAAGTAATTCAGAAGATAATGCAAAGCTGGATCTTGCATTTGACCGTCAGCTATATATTATCCGTAGAGAGTTTGAACAGTGTAGTGTAAACACATATGTGCCATCTCTTTCATGCAGAACTATAGTATACAAGGGAATGTTTCTGGTTGGACAGCTTAGAACCTTCTTCCTTGATCTTGAGGATCCTGACTATGAGTCGGCAATTGCTATGGTTCATTCAAGATTTTCAACAAATACAAATCCTAGCTGGAATAGAGCTCATCCTAACCGTCTTATGGTTCATAATGGTGAAATCAACACTATCAAGGGAAATGCAGATAAGATGCTTGCCCGTGAAGAGACAATGCATACTGATACATTTTCATCAGAGGATATGACAAAGGTTCTTCCTGTTATTTCATCTAGTGGATCTGATTCAGCTATGCTTGATAATACGCTTGAATTCCTTATGATGAGCGGAATGGATCTGCCTCTTGCAGCTATGATAGCTATTCCTGAACCATGGGCTCATAATGATACTCTGACTCAGGAGGAGAGAGATTTCTATCAGTACTATGCAACTATGATGGAACCTTGGGATGGTCCTGCATCTATTCTTTTCTCCGATGGAGATGTTATGGGTGCGATTCTGGACAGAAACGGACTTAGACCTTCCCGTTATATGATCACAGATGATGGAAGACTTATTCTTTCATCAGAGGTTGGTGTACTTCCACTGGATGATAAGCACATCATTAAGAAGGACAGACTGTATCCAGGAAAAATGCTCCTGGTAAATACACTTGAAAATAAGATCTATACAGATCAGGAGATAAAAGAAAAATACGCAAAGAGAGAACCTTACGGTGAGTGGCTGGATATGTCACTTGTAGAACTTAAGGATATTAAGATTCCAAATGAGAAGGTTCCTGAAATTGCTGGAGAAGAAAGACAGAAGCTGCAGAAAGCATTTGGCTATACCTATGAGAATTATCATGAAGGTATTAGAAATATGGC
>CACZRU010000190.1 GCA_902783605.1 uncultured Lachnospiraceae bacterium | reverse complement strand
TGCTGGATAACAATTTTAGGGGAACTTAAATTTCAGCTATATATGTTGACAAAATAGCCTCACGCAATTAAGATGAAACCATATTCATTTTAATTGTGTGAGGTTTTATTATGCCTAAAGTTAGTGAAGAATACTTTGAAAATAAGAAGAATTTCATAATTGATTCCACCTATAATGTCTGCCTTAGAAAGCCTGTAGGAATGGTTACTATGACAGATGTTATCGAAGAAACGGGGCTTTCCCAGGGGGGCATCTACAGATTCTATAAGAATTTGGATGAGATACTCAGTGACATGATCACAAGAATGAGAGTAGATTATAATTTTGTAGATTCTATAGAAACAATCACAAAGAAACCCGATCTTTCATTTGAAGAAGTCACATATAAGATATGCGATATACTTGCCGAGGTTATGGAAAAACACCTTCTGGACATTCAAAAAATCAACTTTGATCTGACGGTCCTGGCTATTAATGATCCTAAGAGAGCTACGACTATAATTAAGGAAGCAAAGGGAAGAGGCAATTTTGAATACCTTAGTACCGTCCTGATGCCATCATTAGTTGAAGCTTCCAAGAAGAATAAACTGAAGCCACAGGATTCTCCTGAAAAAATACTGAAATTCATATCTTCAGCTTATGCAGGTATAGAGATGAACTGCATTCTATCTGCCTGCTATGGAAATGGAATTGCAGATTCAGACTGCAGACCAAAAGAAATGTTTGAGGTCCTGGCAAAAACTATAATACTGTTATTTGGTGGAAGCTTATGAAATATAATAACATAGAAAAAGCAACCTTCGTCAGTCGTCCCAACCGCTTTATAGCAGAGGTTGAGATAGAAGGAAAGCGGCATGTAGTACATGTAAAAAACACTGGAAGGTGCAGAGAACTTCTTATTCCAGGATGCGAAGTATGGCTTACAGCACCAGGTACGCCGGGCAGAAAAACAAAATACGATCTGGTCGCAGTCAGAAAATCTGATGGAGTCCTCTTCAATATAGACAGTCAGGCGCCTAACAAGGTTGCAGGAGAATGGCTGAAAAAGAAGGATTATACCAGAATCATCCCTGAATATACCTATGGAGATTCAAGAATCGACTTCTATATGGAAAAAGAGATTCCTCATGATACAGCTGATGATACCTCTGATAATACAGATTCGGCACAAAAACATCTATACCTTATGGAAGTTAAGGGCTGTACTTTAGAGGTTGATGGGATTGGTTATTTTCCAGATGCTCCAACTGAACGAGGCGTGAAACACATAAGAGAATTGATAAAGGCAAAACAGGAGGGGTATAACTCAGCGCTGGCATTTGTAATCCAGATGGATGGCGTGACAGAAGTCCGTCCTAATATCGAGATGCACCCAGAATTTGGCACCGCCATGGATGACGCAAAGATGGCTGGAGTTGATATTCTGTTTCTGTGCTGTCATGTGGAACCAGACAGCCTAGAGATAGTAAGTGAAAATTTACTTCATTAAAGATGCTTCAATTAAAATAACTATCAATTTAAGGGCACAAAAGAAGTACTTCAATTTTAAAGTAGTTTAATTAAAAAATATTTCAATTTATAGATTTTTCTATTTAAGTTTTTTTATTTAAGAGTTTTTAATCATAGGATAAACCAATGGACAAACTGATAACTTTAGAAAATGTTACAAAGTCATATAGTGGGAAAACTGTTATTGACAGTATATCCTACGATTTTATGAAAGGTGAATCTATAGCTTTTGCCGGCCATAACGGCTGTGGAAAGAGCACCATGCTGAAAATACTTGGAGGACTTATCCGTATTAACCAGGGACAAGTCCTATATCATAAAAAGGTCTCGTTCTCATATGTTCCAGAGAAGTTCCCTGGAAATGAGCTGACGATGCAGAAATATCTGAAGTATGTTGCTGATATGGAAGGAGTTCCATTTGCAGATGTCGAAACATTGATACAGGATTTCTTTCTGGACAGCATGCGCCACACGAAGATGAAAAACATGTCGAAGGGCAGTCTTCAGAAGGTGGGTGTAATTCAGGCCCTCTTAGCCCCTCACGATATTCTGCTTCTGGACGAACCTCTGTCTGGACAGGACATGGATTCCCAGGAAGTATTTATTGATAAGGTTAATCAGCTTAGAAAGAAGGGGATCACCATATTCATGTCCTGTCATGAGAAGAAACTGATGGATGAACTGTCGGATCAGGTATTTACTATAAATGAAGGAAAACTGGAAAGACTGGAGAATACACATACTAAGTCCCAGGTGAAGGTTCATTTTAAGGTTTATGTCAGAAAGGATGATAAGATGACAGCCTGGCCGGAAATGGTGCCGCTGAATAACAGATTCGTGTTTACGGTGAAGGAAGAGGATCTGCAGGAAACGGTCACTCGAATATTTGAAGAAGGATGGGAGCTGGCAGGTGTTGAAGAATATATTTAGTTTATATAAATTGAAGATAAATATCGTTCTGAGAAGCGCAGTTCTAGTAATCCCAACTGTACTGACCATTGCTTTTCTTGGGACAATGTACAGCGTTCTGCCTGAACAGGTAAGTGGAAGCCTGCTGCTGTCTGCTTTTTGCCTGTTCGTGATCAGCGTCTTTCTATCCATGATGATACAGATGAAGGAAGATGACATTCAGGAAGAAGTGCTTCTTTTTCACAGTCATTCGGAACTCAGCTACTATATAGCCAGGGAACTGGTACTGATAAGCATTTCTCTTGTATATGCGGTAATACTTTTAGCTTATCCAACAATTAGAAGCATTCTGAATCCCGGCTTCTTTACAAGGTCGCTTAAAGCAGAGGATGTGATCTTCGGAGGTCTGATCCTTGTAGGCAGTGGATTCTGCGGAATCGCTTTAGGAGACCTATTTCACCACCGGATTTTCAGCCACGCAAGATATGCTGTTATAGGAGTAATCCTTATATCACTCCTTGCTGTCTGCAAATTCGGTCTTATAGAAAACTTTTCATTTCTTAAAGTGCTTCATGTCTTAACACCACCAATTATGGATGGTTTCAAGATGGTAGGAGATACAGATATATTTGACAAGCTGGGAAGCCTGAAGATATTTGCACATATGCTGGCATTCTCGGCAGCAGCTGCTATAATAAAAATAAGACTTTTAAAACACTTGAAGTGGTAAAATATAAATAAAACGCAGGAGGTATTTGTTATGCGTTTAGATGGGAAGGTAGCAATTGTTACAGGAGCTAATTCCGGCATGGGAATGGCGACAGCCAGAGCACTGCTTAGTAAGGGTGCGACAGTAATAATGCTCTGCAGAGATGAGAAGAGGGGTAAAGAAGCCTTTGCAGAACTGACTAAAGATGGGAACAGAAGAACTCATCTTATACTCTGTGATCTTGGGGATTATGATTCTATCAGAGCTTTCGCCAGTCAGGTAAAGGAAAGATTCGACAGACTGGATATCCTCGTAAATAATGCCGGCTTTATCTCTCTTGACAGGCAGGAGACAAAGGAAGGCCTTGAAAGACAGTTCGGCATAAATCATGTGGGACATTTCCTTCTTACTACAGAACTGCTTGAACTTATGGGAGAGGGTTCCCGTATAGTTGTGGTTGCATCAGGAGCACATAAAACGGGGAGAATTCATTTTGAGGATATAAATCTGCACAGGGGATTCAATGTTTTTACGGCATATTCTCAGAGCAAACTGGCAAATGTACTCTTCACGAGAGAGCTTGCACGCCGTGTTGCTGACAGGGGAATAACAGTCAACTGCTGCCATCCTGGAGCAGTGGCAACAAACATAGGAATCGACCGTGAGACTGGCTTCGGCAAAACTATTACCGGACTTCTTAAGCCATTTTTCCAAACACCAGAGCAGGGTGCGAGAACAGCCATCTTTCTTGCAACAGATGAATCGGTCAAGGATATCTCTGGAGAATACTTCTACAAATGCAGGATTGCCAGGTCGTCCAAACGGTCTAAAGACATGAAACTCGCTAAAAAACTATATACATTTACTGAGTCACTGATAAATAAAGGCTGCCTTTCAACGGAGAAAAATGCTATGGGGAGGACTACTATGGGAAGAAATCATGAGGTTACAAAAATACAGCCGCTTCTTGACAGCAGTGGTGAACTGAGAGAACCCGGCTGGTCTAGAAAGCAGGTTCAGAAATATGACAGAAGCATGATAAAGGCACCAAAATGGCGCATTAAGGAGTGGGACTACTATATGGTGCTGAGCGATTCATTTGCAGGTGCATTTACCATATCCGATGATGGTTATATAGGACTTCAGTCAGTATCTCTCCTGGAATTTGGAGATGAGCCATGGGAGCACACGGAAACTGTGCTGAATGCATTTCCTATGGGTCGGATCAATCTGCCAGACAGCTCCAGCAAGGGTCCAACCAAGTATATGGATAAGCGCCTGAAGATGAAGTTTGATGTTGGACGGGGAAGACGCCGTATTAGATGCAAGTTCGACAACTTCTGCGACGGAAAGCCATTTGAGTGCGATATTCTCCTGGAACAGCCGGAGATGGATTCCATGGTCATAGCAACTCCATGGGACAAGAAGCACGCATTTTACTACAACCAGAAGATTAACACCATGAGAGCGTCTGGGTACATGAAGTTTGACGGCAAGGTATACGAGTTTAATCCGAAGACCGACTTCGGCACGCTGGACTGGGGACGCGGGGTATGGACCTACGACAACACCTGGCTGTGGGGATCTGGAAATGCAGATATTGATGGCAACAGCTTCGGATTCAACATAGGATACGGATTCGGCAACACCAGTGCGGCCACCGAAAATGTTATCTTCTACAATGGAAAGGTTCACAAGCTGGATGATATAGAGTTCCACATTCCTGAAAACATAATGGACAAGTGGACATTTACCTCTTCAGACGGCAGATTCGAGATGGAATTCGAGCCTGTTCTGGACAGAGCCGCATGTCTGGATTATAAGCTGATAGTATCCGACCAGCACCAGGTATTCGGCCGTATGACCGGCAGGGCTGTCCTCGACGACGGCACAGCTGTAGAAGTAAAGGATATAATGTGCTTCGCCGAGAAGGTGCATAACAGATATTAAGGTATAACACAGATATTATGATGTAATAACAGGCAAGGTCCAAAATACTCTTTTTGTGTAAATTTATTTTTTTCTGGGCTGTTAAGCTTATATACAGATGCAATTGAAGGGAATATTTAAAGGCATTATTAGAAGACATTACTTGAAGGCATTACTTGAAGGCATTACTTGAAGGCATTACCTGAAGGCATTACTTGAAGGCATTACTTGAAGGCATTACTTGAAGACATTACTTGAAGGCATTATTTGAAAGAAATAATAGAAAGGAATATTTGAAATGATCTTAGAAAATAAAATCAAATGTAAAAAATGTGGTGACATTATAGAGAGCAAATCCGTCCATGATCTTAAATGGTGTTCCTGTGGAAGCGTCGCAGTTGATGGAGGCACAGAATATCTAAGAAGAATTGGTGTATTTGATTCATGGATAGATTTAAGCACGACCGATGAGAATGATTAATTTGATGAAACTTAATTAAGTACATTTCACCATTTGCGACATGTTTTTGTCCATTCACAACAGATTCGCACTATATGATCACTAGATGTTATATTATCCAATCATGAAAGATAAATACCGTGTTTAAGGTATCAAAAAACTTTGACACCATATGAATTAGTCGATGATCCGGATCAAACGTGTAATTCTAAGAATTAAATTAGTGGAGGATATGAAATGGATAATATTACAGTACAGACTCATACAGATATGTTAGTGCAGAGAACTGCACCTGTTCAGGAAAGAACCATGACAATGGAGCAAAAGCAGATCAAGAACAAAATTACAGCTCGCTATAACTGGAGCGCTCTAGGTATTGGCTTCCAGATTATTGGAGCAATAATTACGATAGTCGCAGCTATGGGAATCATTGGATGCTGCCTCTTCCTGAAGGGTGGAGATTACGGTGATAAATTATTTGCAGGGATATACAAGGAAACTATGAATATTTTTATAGAATATAACCTTGTAATTACAGGAATTGCGATGATTATCATCAACACTCTGTCAGCAGTAATTATACTTAAGCATTCAAAGACAGCAAAGCTCCGTGACTTTATTAAAAAGCCACAGATGAAGACTCTCGACATAGTTCTGGCATGTATAGCTATCTTAGGAATATCTTCAACAGACTCATTTATTATGTCATTTTTAAGTAAGATATTTGGTTCAAGCAGTAAAGCGGTCGGTTCACTTATCGGTGGTGGAATAACATCAGACAACTTATTTATCTCTATCCTCAGTATCGCATATATCGCTATTATAGGACCTATTTCTGAAGAAATTCTCTGCCGTGGTGCGATTCTTCCAACTTCATCACACATCAGTCCAAAGTTCGGACTATTTGTATCTGCTTTCTTGTTCGGACTTATGCATGGAAATATAACACAGCTGTTTAACGCATTTCTTCTGGGACTTCTCCTTGGATATGTAACACTTAAGAGCAGATCAATCATCCCAGCAATGCTTATGCATATAGCAAACAATTCACTAGCTACTATAGAAGCATTTATTCCAAGTAAAGCTACAAATATAATTGAACTTACCGCCTGCATCGTAGGCCTCATCTGCCTCGTAGTACTTATCTGGCGTAACGGAAGAATAGATGAGAAGGTTGAAAAGCTTCCAATTGAAAATCCAGTTACCTCAGAAGAACTTGAAGTCCTTGAGCCAGTCAAGAAGGGCGAACTTACAATCAAATCCTTCTTCAAGTCATGGGCATTCTGGTGCGTATTCGGATATGAAGCACTCAACTGCTTACTCATAATGTTTATGGGCAATATGATGGGATAATGTGAAGCAAGCTTGAGCAGTCGCCTGAGCAGGGTGAATGAGAGGAGCGCCTGAGCAGGGCGACTAAGTGAAGTGCTTGAGCAGGGTGATGGCAACTAAAATGTGTGAATGAGTGAAAAGTGTTGCCAGAACTGCTGAGATCAGGCGCCTGAGCAGGGTGAATGGCAACTAAAATGTGAGAAAGCGTAAAAAGTGTTGCCAGAACTGCTAGAATTAGGCGCCTGAGCAGGGTGAATGGCAACTAAAATGTGAGAAAGCGCAAAAAGTGTTGCCAGAACTGCTAGAATTAGGCGCCTAAACTAGGTATATGGCAACTAAATAGATAGAAAGAGTGAAAATTGTTGCCAGAGGACTTGAAATTAGAAGCTTGAACAAGTCAAACGGCAACTAAAATGAAAGAATGAGCAAAAAGTGTTGCCAGAACTGCTGAGATCAGGCGCCTAAACTAGGTATACGGCAACTAAAATAAGAGAAAGAGTAAAAAGTGTTGCCGGAGCAGCTATAAATACATTAAAAATAGAAATTAGAGCATTGCAGAAAATGTGATGCTCTTCTTTGTATAATGTTGTGAAAGCTTTTCATGACAATAAGCTGGTTTTTTCGTGTCTACTTTTCTTGACTGGTACAAAACCAAAACAAATCATTCGAAAAATACAAAACAAATCATTCGAAAATTATAAAACAAATCATTCGAAAATTATAAAACAAATCATT